>JAEEZP010000060.1 GCA_016291915.1 Prevotella sp.
ATGTAAAAGGATTGAAGAATGAGGAGATAGCCCGTGAGCTGAATCTCTCTTTGAGTGGCACAAAAAAGCGCAAAGCCCGTTTTTTAGAGCTGTTGCGCGAGAAGTTGTCTAAGCATACAGGAGACACTCTGTTATGGATGATGTTCTTTCAGATCTGTCAACGTATGGCAGAGTAGTTGATTATTTAAACGACCACCAATCCAGATGCACTTCTTTCGTACATTGATCGAAGCAGAGATACAGGTCATGTGTAGCATAGGCATTTTTCACCTTCGCGGTGAATGACCGGTAGTTATCGACAGATCCTGTTGGCTTTACTTTGATGGTTCCGATCACTGGTCCTTCTTCACTGTCCAGACGAATCGTAATATTGCAACTGCCTGTCGCAGCAGCACAGACGGTCATCTGTTTGGCTCCTTTTTCCTGAAAATCAACTCCTCTGAGACGGATATATTCTCCATCATCGATATCTGTGACATACATATTTTTGTAGCCGGTGGATGGTAACATATCCTTAACAACGCCCGTATTGGCTATTCCCATTTTAGCTGCTTTCAACCCGAATCCCCATGCCATGGTCTCCGCTTCCACCCGTTGATAAGGATTGAGTGTATGCAGTTGCTTGACGGGTTGCTGATCCAACCAATAGGGTATCTCGTCGATAGAGCCGTCTGTCCGGTAATTGATCTCAGCGACACTGACAGACCGGCGCTCGTGGTGAACAAATGTTTCCAGATGCATTAAGTCATAATTCTGCCCGAAGATATAACTATGTCCTTTATAATCCGTGATACCCGGATGATTCCCGCGGTCACGATGAGTAGGACGCATGATATAACCCATACTCTTCCATGGTCCTGTCGGAGCGTCACTCATGGCATACCCCAAAGCCTCCGGACAGCAGGTGGTGGCATAAGACAGGTAATAATGACCGTTGCGTTTGTAAAACCAGGGTCCTTCCTGATAATTGTCGATGTGATAATCCAGTTTTACGATCTCCCCTTTTATGGAGATCATATCCTCATTCAGCTTCACATAATAAGTATTAGGATTTCCCCAATACATATATGCCTGCCCATCGTCATCGACAAACACGGTGGGGTCAATATCGTCCCAATGCTCTTTTTGCCATACCAAAGGTTCGCCTAAAGGGTCGTGGAAAGGACCATAGGGCGAATCACTCACCAAGACACCGATGCCATGACCATGCAGCGGGGCATAGAGATAATACTTCCCGTTACGCTCAACGCACTGTATAGCCCAGGCTCCGTTCTCACGTGATCGCCATGCAAAATCCTTCAAAGAAGCCACAGCACCATGCTCTGTCCAGTTCACCATGTCGGTAGTTGACCATAACAACCAGTCGTACATGAAGAAACCAGCTGAGTTCTTCTCATTGGGATCAGGGATGTCTTCCGGTGATGCGTCATGTGAAGTATAGAGGAAGAGGGTGTCTCCCACGACCAATGGAGACGGGTCTGCCGTAAACTTAGTTTGGAAGAGAGGCATATTACACTGTTCCAAGCCTCTCATCTCCCACCAATCGAAATTGAAGAGTTGCGGTCCTTTGCGCCCTGTGAAGGAGAGATAAAGGTCGTGGGTGCCAGTCACCACGCTACGGATATCTTCCGTGATGGTCTGCCACTCTTCCCAACCACCTGTTCCGGGAACATCCACCCTGACAAGCATCTCTCCCTGCAGACTGTCCCTATGCACTTCTATGGCACCTCCTCGCAAAGCACTTGCCACACGTACCGTGAAAGTACGGGGAATCTGGTTGCCAAAGTCAACAGCCTGCAGTTTGATGTAATCACCATGATGAATCTGAGAGACATACACACCTGTCTTTGCATTCTGCTCTGTTTTGATTCCTTTGGAAAAAGCCATCGTCTCCGCTTCAATACGCCGGAAGGGATTCAGGGTGCCGACGGGTTTCACTCCTTCATCAGAAGGAATGATCGTTGGGAATGATCCATCGGAGTTGTATTGAAATTCCTCCACGGCAACACTTCTGCCAAACCCTCCTCCACCAGGAAGTTTACCCGTGTGATAAAAGAAATAATGATGCCCTTTATAATCAGCGATACCACAGTGGTTGGTAAATGACCCTGTGTCAGAAAGCGGCATGATCTGTCCTGCATACTTCCATGGGCCAGTCGGCGATGGAGCAGTACTATAAGAGATATGCTCAGGGACACCACCGGCTGCATAGAGCAGGTAATAAGCCTTGTCGTCAGGAGAAGACTTCTTATTATTCCCCTGTATAACAGATGGTGGTGCTTTCATGATCCATGGGCCTTCCACATAAGAATCTTTATATTGTTTGTTTTTATCCCTTTCGTTCATAGGTGGTGAACCAAACCCTTCTTCTGTCATCGGTAACATACCCACTTCTCCCTCATAAGAAATCATATCACGGTTCAGTTTCAGGTAATACACACGTGGATTTCCCCAATACAGCCATGCCTGTCCATCATCATCGATAAAGACAGTAGGATCGATATGATCCCATGAACCATTCTCAAACAGCGGTTTTCCGAGGGCATCATGGAAGGGACCTATGGGCGTGTCACCTACAGCCACACCGATAGCCATACCTTTCGATAACCTGGAATGAGCGCAGATGTACCAGTAAAACTTCCCGTCACGCTCGATACACTGACTTGCCCAGGCACGGTCATCTGCCCACGAGAAACTCTCAAGGGCCAATGGTGAACCATGGTCTGTCCAATTCACCATATCCTGTGTGGAATAGACTCGCCACTCCTGCATCCAGAAAAAAACCGCATGATCCTCATCATGTCCTGTGTACACATACATCGTGCCGTCGTGAACCAGGGGAGCCGGATCACTTGTAAACCATGTCTGTACAAATGGATTCTGTGCATACAAGGTGTTTGTCACCCAAGCAACAAACAATAATATGATACTCTTTCTACGCATATGTTTTATGACTATTATTATTCAACATTTCAGATTTCAAAAAAGATACTATTAATGATTACGGAAATTCCACTTGGAATTATCAGAAGTGAAATCATATTCGGCCAAGGTAGGAGTACTGTCACCAGCAGAATACAGCACCAGGTGCTTATTGAGCCCCTCTTGTCCAGGAATAACCTTCGGCATGATACGGAACGTTCCGTCAATAAGTTGTTCAATGCGCCACAGTTGTTCATCGGCTCCGGTATAGCATGGTACTGTCGTTACCTCCTTGTCGGCTGTGGCAGCCAGCGCGCGTTCTGTACCTTCGATCACAATCTTAAAGTACGGACCACCCAGATATCCTCCTTTCTCAGGCACCGGTATAATACTCCATCGCTGATGAGGACGGAACATATAGTCACCTATACGAACAGGAATGTTATCTTTCGGCCATGTGCCGATCACTTCCTCCAGTGTCTGATTGTTGATAGGCTTAACCGGCTTTTCCATCTGTTCACGGTTAAACCAACTTTGACGTTCTTGTTGCATGCGGATGAAATCGACAGCCAGCTCCAGCGCATAACCACGACGTTCTGACTCAATCTCAAACGTACCCCCTTTGAAACGGTCACCGGCAACAGGCCAGTCATTTTTCCAAAGCAATGGTCTTATACCGAGCACACTGCGTCCACCCTGATCAAAATCCGCTTCATAATGACACGACATGACCTCAACCCCTTCGTCTATGACAGTACGTCCGAAGTGCCCCGGACCACAAACACGATCACCGGCTGCAATGACCATCTTACCACCGCCGTGATACATATCCCTGTCAACATTATCCATATAGGGCCCTGTCACGCTCTTTGAACGGCCTACAACAATATTGTAGGTGGAATTGACACCATCACAACAGGTACCATGGGTTCCCAACAGATAATACCAACCATTACGGTAGATGAGATCACTGGCCTCACAGTCAATGGCAATGTCCTTCTCTTGATTACCCTTAACACGTTCTCCGGTAGCCGGATCCAGTTCTATAAGACGGATCGTACCGAAATAAGTGCCGTAACTTACCCACAGACGACCTGTCGTCGGATCCAGAAGAAGTCCCGGGTCTATGGCATCATTGTCTTCCATTCCGTCGGAAGAACATACTTCAACAGCTTTCGTGTATTGAAAGTCTGGCGATTTCGGATCCAGTGTCTTGTTCCACATCGTCAGTATACGTCCATTGTGTCC
>JAEEZP010000061.1 GCA_016291915.1 Prevotella sp.
ATTGGAGAAGGCTGACTTCTATACCACCGTGCTTGAGGCCAGTGGCAAGCGTGATGCCGATATTCAGGGATCACTTACCAATACTTTCCGTTACAAGAACTGGCGTGCGAATATTACCTTGGGCTACTCTCTTGGAGCCAAGACCCGCTTGTTCGCTATGTACGGTAATGCTGCCTCTGGCGGATACGGCAACAAGATCTACGCCAATAAGAACTACAGCCGTGATTATATAGACCGCTGGAGATATCCTGGTGACGAGCAGCATACCACATTGCCCGCCATTCTCACCACCAGCACTGACGGTTATTTCGAATACTCCCGTCTGTGGACGAGCTTCTTCAACGATGTGTACCCACTGGGCGACAACTATTGGGACATGTACGACTATTCAAACCTGCGCGTGGTAAGCGCCGACTACCTGAAGATGCAGTCGATGAGCATCACCTATGAGTTTAGTATGCAGCTGCTCAGCCGTATCGGTATATCACTTCTGGAACTGACAGCATCGGCCTACAATCTCTTTACCATCTGTGACCCTGACCTTAAGGGACAGACACCTACACAGGGTGGATTCTCAACCATTCAGTTGTCTGACCGTCCCAGTTTCTCACTCGGCTTGAATGTAAGATTTTGATAAAACATCAAGAAACAAAGAATACAATGAAAAAGAAAGATATCAGTAAGGTAAGGAAAATGGCAACAGGTTTCTTGTCGTGTGTGCTTTTCGCCTTTTTACCTTTGTTTACATCCTGCTCAGACTTCTTAGATGAATATTCACAGGATATGTCTCGCGTGCAAACAGTGACGGATCTCGATGAACTGCTCACCGGAGACTGTTTGTTGCCATTGGGCTATGTAAGTACAGCCAATTCCACGTACTCTCTCTATAATCATAATTTTGACATCGTGCATTTCATGAGTGATGAGTTGGAAGAAAACTTAGACACTTACTATCCTCCATATAACAGCAGGTACTGTACACCGGATTATTATCCCTACTTTACCTGGCAGCAAAGTTGTTTCCTGAATGAAGAGGGAAAGAATTCCAACGAAAGCAGTGAGGCCAGTTATTGGTTGATGGGTTACCAAAAGATTGGTAAGTGCAATATGATTCTTGAGGCAGCCAACGAAATAGATCCTGTAGATGAGGATGACGAGGCTCTGCTCAACCAGGTAGTCGGCGAGTGCCATTTCTTGCGCGCCAACTATTACTTCATGCTGGTAAACCTCTATGCCAAGCCTTATGCACCGTCAACTGCGGCAACCACGCCCGGTATTCCTATCAAGACCACTGCTGAGATTGAGGATATAGAGTTTGAGCGCAATAGCGTATCAGAGGTATACGACCTTATCATCAGTGATCTCAATGAGGCCGAACAGAAATTGGCTAACCTCGCAAAACCGAAAAACAAATATCGTGCAGGCATCTTGGCCGTATATATTTTCCGTAGTCGTATAGCTGCCTTTATGCAAAACTGGAGTGAGGCAGCCGACTATGCCCGCAAGGCCCTGACGATGGATGACAGTCTGCTCGACCTGCGCAACTGGTCGGAAGGATATCCTATCAGCGGACAGAGTCCTGAGGTGGTATTCTCTAACGGCAGTTCTTGCTTTGGTAACACGATTTATATGTATCCGAACAGAGCCAACAGTTATGGTGGCGAAAATACTTATGCACCCACATATACCATCAGTGATCATCTGCTCAGTCTCTACGATAATAATGACGGGCGCATAGGAGCTTATATCACCAATAAGGATGATATCTCCAATGGCTGTTGGTCGTATAAGAAAATCAATAACAGCACAGACAACTTCAATACCTACAACACGGCCAGTGACGTGTTCTGTATCCGTACGGCCGAGGCTTATCTGTTGTTGGCCGAGGCAGAGGCACAACAAGGAAATGACGCGGCAGCATGCCGTCAGCTCAATCTGCTGAGAGCCGAACGTGTAAGGGATGCTGAAGACATCTCGCTCAGTGGTGCAGATCTGATGACATTTATCAGGGAGGAGCGTGAGCGCGAGTTGTGTCTGGAAGGACATCGGTGGTTTGACCTGCGCCGTTATCAGGTGGATGCTAAATACCCGTTCTCAACGACCATTGAGCATACATTCACATTCATTAAATTGGTTGACTATACGGATGTGCGTGATCATACCAACTATTATCGTCTGGAACCCAATGATGATGCCTACACGCTCGATATACCCAAGACGGTGCGTGATCATCAGGTGAGCATCGGCAGCAATCCGCGACCATTCCGCAGTCCGTTCAAGGTAGAGATGGCATCAGACGACGATGATTAATAATTGACACAACTATCAACAATCAAAAAGAATCGTAATTATGAATAGCAATAACAATCATAAAGGCAGGGCAATGAGAATGGCATACAACTTGTTGTTGGCACTCTTCTCCTTCAGCATCGCTTGTGTGTCTGTTGCCTGTGGTGGTGAGGAAGACGACACTACGCCAAGCTATGCGGATATCAACGGATTTGCTCCGGCTGACGACGATAACAGTCCTACTGCCCAGTTGCGAAGAGATTTCTATAATCAGACAGGAAGTTATCTCCTTTTCAAGGATACGCTCATCACGCGTACAAGTGATGGCAGGTCAGAATTGCTCGACATTACCTATTTTATCATGGGAAGCATCGACTGGCAATCTGATTACGACTATACCTACGAATATATTGAGGATATCGAGCAACAGCGGAAAGCTGCCGAATATGTGCAGAAGTATCTCATCAGTCGACTGGGTAAAAACACCCCCTACAGTTTCTTCTTAGTCAACGACCTCCACTACGACTATTACGGCAGGCTGCGGCAGAGAGACAAGGTGCTAGGACTACGCTCGTATGTCATCAGTATGGGCGGCGGTGAGGCTTATGAAGACCCGGAGACTTATTTCGGTGACATGATCGTCGACATCGTGAAAAACTCTATCAGTCGTGTGCCGGAAGAGGTGATGAACCAGTTCTATGCCTTCAGCAAGGATTACTATGGTAATGATGTCGAAGGA
>JAEEZP010000062.1 GCA_016291915.1 Prevotella sp.
AAGGAGTAAGACACGGAAATGGAAAATGGAGGAATGGAGAATGAAATAGACTAACGACTCGTCTACTTGTCTACTCGTCTACTTGTCTACCAAAATCTTTTGACAGGTTTTTGCCTGTAGGCAGAAAGCCTTCTGCATGTAAGGCCGTTCGGGAAATACTAAGAAAATGTACCGAGAAAGATAACTCTTTCATGTAAAGATCCATTGAACATCTTATCTTTAATTTAAGAAAAAACGAATAATTCTTGCACATCTAACAATAATATTATATTTTTGTAGTCTGATGTCATGTCCATGTCAGAGGAAAGATGATGATCGTCAGTGAAACTGATTTGGCATGATGTTTGTTTATCAATTAGTACACTAATATTTAAAGAATATGGATTTACAACAATTTGAGAAATCAATACGTGAGGATGCATCATCCTCTGTAAGGCAGCAAGAGATCGTGTCTTCCAGCACTTTCTCCACGTTGATGCGCAAAGTATATACTTGGATGGCCTTGGCGCTTGCCATTACCGGTTTTACCGCTTATTATGTAGCCAGTTCTCCGGCAATTATGCAGGCAATCTTCTCCAACAGGATTCTGTTCTGGGGTCTGCTTATTGGAGAGCTTGCATTGGTATGGATAGTCAGTGCATCCATCAATCGTTTGTCGCTGACTACAGCCACGGCCATGTTTATTCTCTACTCCGTTTTAAACGGTGTTACACTCTCGTTTATCTTCCTGGCATACACCATGACATCGATCACTACCGTATTTTTCATTACGGCGGGCACTTTCGCCGCGATGTCTCTATACGGATATTTTACCAAGACAGACTTATCCAAGATGGGGCAGATCATGATCATGGCATTGATAGGGTTGATTATCGCCACCATCGTGAATCTCTTCGTCAAGAGTAGTGGCCTTACGATGATTCTGAGTTATGTCGGAGTTTTGATATTCGTAGGACTGACCGCATGGGATACCCAGAAGATCAAACAGATGTTACAGATGGCTTCCGATACCGGTGAGGCAGCTCAGAAGATCGCTTTGATGGGTGCCTTGAGTATTTATCTCGACTTTATCAACCTCTTCCTCTACCTGTTGCGTATCTTCGGAAGTAGCAGAAATTAATAGAATACACACAGAGGTCACAGAGGAAACTGAGACCACAGAGAGGATACTCTCAATAAGGAGTGCTGAAGAACGCAGAGACCTTATTGAGAGTATTTTTCTTTTGATTCACAACAGAATCTAAGCAAAACTGCAATAAATATGCAGAAACATTTGTTTGTTTGAAAAATTATGCATATCTTTGCAGCCATATTTTCAATTTTTATTCATTATGAAGGTAAAAAAGAATAGGATGGAAGCCTTGAAAATGCTGATATCGAGCATGGAGTTGGGCAGTCAGGATGAAGTACTCAAGGCTTTGGAGAAAGAAGGATTTAAGTTAACGCAGGCCACATTAAGTCGCGATCTTAAACAACTGAAGGTTGCGAAGGCTGCGAGTATGAACGGCAAATACGTATATGTGCTTCCCAATGATACGATGTACAAGCGTATCTCCACGCCCAAAGCAGCTATGGAGATGTTGCAGACACCTGGTTTCCTGTCGATCAATTTCTCAGGAAATATCGGTGTTATCAAGACACGCCCGGGGTATGCCAGCAGTATTGCCTATAATATCGACAATGCCGCCATCACCGACATATTAGGGACAATAGCGGGTGATGACACTATACTGATAGTGATCAAACAGGGAGTAGAAGAGGAAACCATCATCGACGAGCTGAGCACGATCATCCCTAATATCAAATAATGTATAATAGGTAAAAAGATGGAAGAAATAAAGGTAATGGTGGCAGACAGGATACACGAGCAGTACATCGACACCATTCTGGAAACCATGTCTGAGGCAGCAAAGGTAAGAGGAACAGGTATTGTCAGGAGATCACATGATTACATTGCTACCAAGATGCGTGAGGCAAAGGCAGTGATTGCCTTACATGGTGACCGTTTTGCCGGCTTCAGTTATATTGAGACGTGGGGTAACAAAGAATACGTAACCACTTCCGGACTCATTGTCCACCCAGATTTTCGTGGACAGGGAGTGGCTAAGCGTATCAAGGACATGACCTTTACGCTGGCTCGTATCCGTTGGCCGAAAGCAAAGATCTTTTCTTTGACGAGTGGAGCTGCCGTGATGCTGATGAACACCCAGTTAGGATATAAGCCGGTGACATTTGCCGACCTGACCGACGATGAAGCCTTCTGGCGTGGTTGTGATGGCTGTGTGAATGTTGACATCCTGAAGAGAACCAACCGCAGATATTGCATTTGCACGGGTATGCTCTTCGATCCCGCAGAACATTATCCGGCCAAGATACCGGATGAAGTCATCAAACGTATCCGAAAGATTGACGGAACTAATGTTAAAGAATAGACAAAAAAATAGAAATAAACAAGCATATGAAAGAAGAGAAGAAGAAAGTTGTCGTTGCCTTTTCAGGAGGTCTCGACACATCATATACCGTAATGAAGTTGCATAACGATGGTTACGAAGTGTATGCGGCATGTGCCAATACAGGCGGTTTCAGTGAAGAACAGTTGAAAAAGAATGAAGAGAATGCTTATCGGTTAGGAGCCAAGCAGTATGTAACATTGGATGTTACGCAGGAGTATTATGAGAAATCATTGAAATATATGATCTTCGGTAATGTGTTGCGCAACAACTGCTACCCCATCTCTGTATCTTCCGAGCGTATCTTCCAGGCGATAGCCATTGCACGCTATGCCAAGGAGATTGGAGCCGATGCCATCGCCCACGGCAGTACAGGTGCCGGCAATGACCAAATCCGTTTTGACATGACATTCCTCGTGATGGCTCCTGGCGTAGAGATTATCACGCTTACCCGAGACCATAAACTGACACGAAAAGAAGAGGTGGATTACCTGAACGAGCATGGCTTTACTGCTGATTTTGCCAAACTGAAATACTCTTATAATGTGGGTATCTGGGGAACGAGCATCTGCGGTGGAGAACTGCTCGATCCGACACAGGGTCTTCCTGAAGAGGCTTACCTGAAGCATGTAACAGCCAAAGAACAGGAAAGTCTGCTGAAAATTACCTTTGAGAAGGGTGAAATCGTAGCCGTAAACGGTGAGCAGTTCGATGATAAGGTGAAGGCCATCCAGAAGATTGAGGAGATCGGTGCTTCTTATGCCATTGGCCGCGACTGCAATGTGGGTGATACTATCATCGGTATCAAAGGCCGCGTAGGTTTTGAGGCTGCCGCCCCGAAGCTTATTATTGAGGCTCACCGTCTGTTGGAAAAGTCAACCTTGTCAAAATGGCAACAGTACTGGAAAGATCATGTAGCCAACTGGTATGGCATGTTCCTGCATGAGAGTCAGTATCTGGAGCCCGTGATGCCCGACATGGAGGCTATGCTTACCAGCAGCCAGCGTAATGTGACAGGTACCTCCATCCTGAAACTCCGTCCTTTCGGTTTTGAGACTGTCGGCATCGACTCTGATAATGACCTGACGAAATCGAAACTCGGGGAATATGGAGAGACACAGACAGGTTGGACTGCCGACGAGGCAAAAGGGTTCATTAAGGTATCCTCTACCCCACTGAGAGTCTATTACGGTATTCATCCTAATGAAAGATAAGGAGCCCATGATTCACATCGGTATATTAGGAGCAGCCGGTTATACAGGTGGAGAACTGATTCGCTTGCTGTTGAACCATCCAGAGGCAGATATTGTTTTTGCCAACAGTGAGAGTAATGCCGGCAATCCGGTCAGCGACGTGCACGAGGGACTGATAGGAGACACCGATCTCGTCTTCTCCTCAGAAACACCTTTTGATCAAGTAGATGTGGTCTTCTTCTGTTTCGGACATGGCAAGAGTGAAACTTATCTGAAGGAGCACACGATTCCTGATCATGTGAAGATTATCGATCTGGCACAGGATTTCAGAATAGCTGCCGACACACATGATTTCGTGTATGGTCTTCCTGAGATTCACCGCTCACTTATTGCACAAGCAAACCATGTGGCTAATCCCGGTTGTTTTGCCACCTGCATACAGTTAGGACTGCTGCCGCTGGCAAAAGCAGGACTGTTGTATCACGATATCAGTGTGAACGCCATAACAGGATCCACCGGTGCCGGACAGAAGCCCGGTGCTACTACTCATTTCTCTTGGCGTAACAACAACATGAG
>JAEEZP010000063.1 GCA_016291915.1 Prevotella sp.
GAGGTACCGCTCCATACAACGGCATAAACCTTCTCCCAACTCTTGTTCGTCTTGAAAGTCACCGTGTATTCCTGCCAGTTCCACTCACGCGGAGAGAACAGACCGGCAGCCTCGATATTGGCAGCCCTGGTACCGGTATTACGGTACAACACACCCATCGCCGTGATACGGTAACGGTCAACATCATCCTGCAACGTGATATCCTGAGTACAATGGTAAGGACGGTTGTCAACATCCTCGCCCTTCTCCCAGGCATAACCACCCACAGGAGTAGCCTTGATGAAGCGCGCGAAATTCACATGCGTGCAGCCCTGAGGCAGCGTGGCCTTATAAACTGCCAGCTCACCCTCTACATACTCCATCGGGATCCAAGAGCCTTTCGTAATGTCGAACTCCTCACCTTCCCAGGCCCATACGGCAAAATGACCGTCGTTAGGCTGCCACTGGTCGGCATCCAGGTAGATCGTCTTGCCTTCTGCGAAACTACCGACAGCGAACGTCAGCAGCATCGTCAATAAAGTAAAGAATTTTTTCATAAGCTGATATATATTAAAAGTGAAAATATCTTCTATTAAAACAAATCGAGAGATTTTATTACAGATTACCCATTAATTCATCTATCAACTTTTCCAGTGCTTCTCCTCTGACATTTCGAGCAATCACATGATTATCACCATCCATGACCACTGTATGAGGAACCACTTTAACATCATAGAGCGTGACAGCCTCGCACTTCCATTTTTTCAGTTCTGATACATGCAACCATGGCAAGCCGTCCTTCTTGATGGCATCTGTCCATTTCTGATGATCATCATCTAAGGAAATACCAATGATCTCCAATCCTTTGTCGTGATATTTCTCATACAGCCTCACCAACAGCGGATTTTCTTTCCTACAGGGATAACACCAGGAAGCCCAGAAATCGATAATCTTTACCTTAGCAGGAACTTGATATAACTCCAAAGACTTTCCTTCAGGTGTCTTCATGGTGAAATTTGGAGCCAAAGCACCTTTTTCCAATGCACTCAGTCTTTCTATCCGTTCAAGAATCTTCTTTGCAGAGGGATTGTCTCTTCCAGGGCCAGTAAGCAGATTGTAGATAGAAGTCAACTCCTCCAATCCCTTTTCTTTCAGATCCTGTGTGAAGAAGACAGCTGTTGCGTAACGGTCAGGATATTTCTCCAGCAATTTGTGCTGCGCCTCTTTCACTACAGGAGCTATCTGACTGTCTCGTTCACGGTAAAAACTCCTGATGGAATCATTTCTTCTCTCGTCAAGGGGCCTCAGCCTGAATTCCTCCAATAACTGCACTTGTGCGAGGCGCGTCTCCAGGAATTGATTCAGGATATCCTGCTCGGGTGTTCCTTTCAGAGAGAGAACGATATTCCCATCCAGCACCACTCGGAATGTTCCCTCATCCAATATGATAGGAATATAATCCTTCACTCGGTCATTGATGAGCAAATAACCCACCTTTCTCTTGGTGACGGAACCCGTCATCAAGAACTGACCTTCGGAAATAGTACTCTTCCCGATGGTATCCAACCGGTTGCTCTCATTATACGCTATTAGCGCAACCTTCCCTTCAGCATGAGGGTCAAGACATTTTCCCACAATCTTATAATCTTTGGCAGCATTGCCTAATGCCACCAACATCAAACATCCTATCAATAGATATTTCCTCATTTTACAGCCCTCCAACTCATATTCTTTATCTTTGTCAGACTACTCCACGTATTCTTTTTATCGGGAGTGATCGTCACCCTGTTAGGATCCCTATTCACGGTATAGCGCGTCAAGGTGCCTTTGCTGTCATTGTCGTAAGTGGCTACGTACAACGCATTGGCATCAGGATCTATCTGTGTGTCAAATTTCAGCATCGTAATCTCCCCACTCAGGTCGAACGAATAGATCTTCTCATTGCCAGGGTCATAGTCGTAAGCATATAGTTTATTGCCTGAGACATAGAAGAGTACAGTTCTCAATGAAGAGAAGGCATACATCGTGGCATCTGAGAAACCGGTGGCCTTGCCTAAGTTAATCTGATAAGCACTGATTTTCTCAGGTCTACTGCCGTAGGCATACATCTTATAGATAAAGAAATTACCTTGCTGGTCTTTCATCAAGGCAAAAGAGTTACCATCACTCTTTCCTCCGTCTTTATTAAAGGTATTCTCACCATATACCAGTCGGCGACCGGTGGCTCCCTGATTCCAGGGGAACGGATCACCGGCATTATCCACCAACTCATAAGAGCAGGTACTTGAGTTCGTAGCTCTGAGGAACCGGTTGTTTTCGGTGTCGTACCATACCAATCCATAGAAATTCCTCAGAGGATAAAACATGAAGGGAAAGGCGGGCAGGAAATCTGTTGACAGACTGTTCAGACGATTCACAGGATCTAAATAATTATCCTTGTTCGTACCCATGCTGGTGGTAAACAACAAACCGTTGCCAGTGACCATTGCACGGTAGAAATTATTACCCATTGCTCCATTGATATTGATCACTTGAGGAGCGACATCCACAACACGGAGATCGTCTTTTTCTACAGCACTGCTGTAAATAATCTTTTTGACATGATTGTCTGTCGTTCCGAGCATCGACTCCCTGTCAAGCCAATAAGAGCCCGACTCTGTCATCACCCAAACTTTCACTGCCACATCGTAACTGCTGCTGTAGGGTCTTCCAGTATGGATAAAGGCGATCGGTCCTTTCAAGGCAGGCAAGCCGCAGTTTTTCAAGATATTCCTAATGACAGTGGTGTCAGAACCCATCGAGATCATTTGTGCATCCGCATAACCACTCTCGTCTTCTCCTATCAATAGAATGCCTCGTGTGTATATAGTGCCGACAGTGAGACTGGTATAGGTCATCCACAGCAAATCCGTGACGGTATCTCTTACTTTCAGGTATAACGTATAGGCACCAATAGGAAGGTTTACCACCGTATTGATAGCTCTGGTTGTGGCAAGCTGGTGTTTCTCACCGTTAGGAGCCACACACACCCATTCATATTTGAAACGGTCGGCATCGGGATTAACCCCTTCGCTCATCTTCAGCACAGGGTCTATGCTCAGCACCGTGGAATTGATCAGCACCGAATACTCCTCATTGATATTCTCAAATGTCACCTCATTGACGGGCACATAATCATAATTACCCTTATCATCTGTACAGCCCGAGAGCATCAGACACAGAACAGCAAGCATTATTGATACTTTCCTCATAACTATTTCTTTTTTGTAAAGGATGATGGGATATAAGGTACACCAACGTAAGATGACCAGGTACAAGTGCCTACCCACATCAGACGACCGTCATCTTCCAGGATCGGATGTCCCTCTTCCAATGCTTTCGTCAAGTATTTCGCTACCGTATTCCTGATCTCGTATTTCAGTAAGGTGATCATGATATTGGCATCACAGAAGTCTTCATAGGTGACGTGACAGAGTTCGCACATCAATTCCAACTTCTTTCTCGAGAACTCACCGAATAAGCCTCCTTCCAGTCCGCTGTCACTGGCTTGTCCACTCCACTGTGACGGTCGAGTCATCACATCATTTACGATCAGTGTATGCAGACTGGCGTCAAATGATTCCACCACATCGCCATAATAGAGATCATCCACGGCATGCCATTCCGGGAAGGCAAGCTCAAAATAGTCGTTCGGCACCAATCTGAGTCCTATAGTGATATCTTTCACCTGCATGTCGGGCGTCCTCTTTAAGGTTATCGGGACAAGTGCGTATGCCATACCTGCCGGGATGAAACAGTTACCTGTCAGAGGTTCGTAGTGGACACCCTCAACGGCATTGGTGGAGTCTGGATTGATCTCCATCCTGAACGGGCGGTCTTTATCAGACAGAGAACCTGTCGCCATCACTTTGATATCCACAGTAATCTTATCCCCCAAAATCTTAAAGAACTCTACATTAGACTTCGGCTGATAGGGCCATATATTCTCATTTCCACCGGCAAACCCATGCTGAACTGCAAAATAGACACCCGGTTTTCCCTGATAATCCATCAATTCCCTTTCGCATCCTTGCATAAGCCATGCGAGGATCAGGGAACAAATGATGTAGATAGGTATCCTTCTCATATAATCATGTTTTTTGTTTTACAACCTATTGTCTATCTCACTGTCAGGTATCGGAACAACATAGTTCTTCAGTAACATATTCATATTGCCAGAAGTAGCGGAACCATTGGGGAGGTTCTGCATGGCGTGCCGCTTATAGAAGAAAAACATCTGTCCTTCACCAATCATCTCCTTACGAAACTCTGACGTGACAGCAGTCATGAGTTCCTCTGGATTTCCGGGTGACACATTCGGGCAGTTACGTTTGTTTCTCAGGGTGTTGAGATAAGTAAGCGCCTGACTGAAATCCGTCTCACACTCTGCGGCTATCAGATATAATTCACTTAACCGGATAAGCGGCATCATATAACAATAGTGGCTGGTAGAACCATCTTTCAATACCACATCCTCATATTTATTGAAGATCAGGTCGTTGTCACCTTCCGACGATGCTGTCCACATTTTGTATCTCAAGTCGTTTTGGGAATCATACAGTTCCGGGATACGTCCGGAATCCAATGTGCCGGCAAACGACAGGATATTTCTTGTCTCAAGGGTAGAAGCGAAATATTTTCTGTAAACACTGATCCGGTTGGTATTATACAGGGCAAACATCACCTCCGACGAGAACATCCTGTCGGGATAAGCACCTGTGGCCGTAGCACTGGATGTAAAGGGGAAGATGGGTGCTGCCATAGAGATAGCCGTCTCAGCGATGTTCAGCGCTGCTGTCTTATCACCTTTCCACTGATAGGCTCTTGCAAGAAGCACCTGTACGGCAAAGTAGTTCAGACGATACTGACGATAACAGAAATCGACGTTATCACCCTCCGCGGGAGTATGTTTCACGCCATCGGTGAGGATGGGGTCTGCCGACTGCAACATGTCTGATGCTTGAGTGAGATCCTGGATGATTTTCCCAATCACGACATCTGCCGTCAAGAAGTCCTGAATACTCTGATCAGCTACCGTCACATATGGTATTGCCCGCTCAGAAGGTGCCTCCGACATAACAGGGCCGAAGAGGCGCAACAGGTCAAGGTGGAACATGGCACGTAAGGCCAATGCCTCTCCTTTTATCATCTTCTGGTATTGAGCCGACAACACATCTGTCTGTTCGCACTTTTCCAAAATGATGTTTACACTCGTGATCAGGGAATACATTTTTGACCACACATTGGCAAAGGTGTTCTTCACCCCCGTGTTCGTATAATCGTATCTGGGATAATAATAATAGGTATATGAATTATCCGAACCTCCATCGTAATACTGAGCCAACACATCGATTACACCTACAGACAGATGCCCACCATAGACGCTGGTGTTCATCATCTCTGCATAGACACCGTTGAATGCCTGCAGAAAACCCTTCTGACTGGAATAGACCTTGTCTTCAGACAGACGGTCGGTAGGCTCCACATTGATCCACGACTCACAAGAGACGGTAACGAGGAGCAAGCATGCCAACGAACAACTGTTTATATAGAATATTATTTTTTTCATCTTCCAACATATTATGTTTAGAAACGTAATCCTAATGAGAATGAGACAGAGCGGGCAAAGGGATAGTCGATACCTCGTTCGTTCTTTACGGTAGAGATACGGAAGAAATCGTTCATATAGGCTTTGAAGGTGATGGAAGAGGCACCGATAGTCTTCAACCATTTGCCACTGTTCTCATAACCCAGTGAGACAGACTCGCCGGTGAGCACATTATTATCTTCGATGAATCGAGAGGAGATAGGCGTTGTCACCGTCTGGGAGATAGCTTTGAATTTCGCCTCGTGACCCACATACTGCCAGCGGTCGTACAATGCTCTCTTATCTTGGTTTTCAAGCAATTTCTCCGTGGTGATGTTCTCCACCTTATTATATAGGGTGTTCATGAAGATCTGACCTCCAACACGGTATCTGAGGTTTACCGATGCAGTAAAGCCTTTGTAATAGAAGGATGTACCGATGACGCCTTCTACATCGGGTTCGGTATTTCCGCAAACCACCTCATCATTATAGTCATGTTGAAATGTCTGGTTGCCGTTTTTGTTTACAAATACCTCACGACCAGTCATGGGATCGATGCCGTTGGAAACGACAGCCCACAGATCGTAGGGGCTGCCACCGTCGTAGAAACGGGTGAGGTTACGGCTTTTATTTGCTTTGTTGTAAATCCCCAAAGAATTGCCGATATCCCTGTATTTCGTTGTCATATGTCGCAGATTAAGATTGACCGACCACAGCAGATCAGTGGTCTTTATGACCGCATAGTTCAGGATCAGTGTCATACCCTTTGTTTGCTGTGAACCTAAATTACGGAGCACCGTGGAGGTACCCGTTGACTCTGGTACACCGATGCTGACGAGCAAGGGATCGGTAATCTTGTTGAAACAATCAAAGAATGCCTTCAGACGGTTATTGAAAAGCATCATGTCGAAACCCACGTTGTAATCCATCGTCTGCTGCCAGTCGAGACCGCGGTTACCTAAGTTGGTGACATACACCGTAGCCCCGAACGGACTGCTATAGTTATTATTATAACCATAGATACGCATGGAGATGTAATCATCAAAATTCTGGTTGCCGGGATTACCGACAGATGCACGTAGCTTCAAGTAGTTCAGCCATGAGGAACCTTTCAGGAACTGCTCATTGTGAACGTTCCATCCCACGCCTACCGACCAGGTGGTAGAGAAATGGTTATCGGCTCCGAAGACAGATGATCCGTCACGCCGGAAGTTTAAATCCAGGAGATAACGGTTGTCGTAGGAATAACCGGCATTGAAGAAAAGGCTGGAACTGCGCTTCTGCGTCTCGCGATACTGTGATTTCTCTCCCTCGGGATAACCCATGGCAAAAGAGGGATTGCGGAACTCATCATCGATAAAGCCACGTACGGCATACTGACTGAACCGGATCTTGTCATCGGAGAAACGTAATCCCACGATAGCATTAAGATTATGTTTTTCCGTCAACAGTTTTGTATATGACAGCGCCACCTCTCCATTGTAGTTCATACGGGTATTCGACGACTCCGTGTATTGTCCCTTGTTCAGACGGTCCACCTCCACATAATCAGAGAGGAAGGGTGAGCGGAAGATCTCTCCTTTTTCTGTAGTCCATCCGATACCGATCTTTCCGCGAGCATGTAAGCCGTCAAGAATCATCCAACTCAGTTCGAGATTATTCGTGAACCCGTGACTGTTAGTCTGGTTGTAACTGTTTTGTTCGTAGTCGTATAAGGGATTATAGAATTTCTTGGTGGTTATACGCAACATGTCTAAATCCTTATAATCGATAGAAGTAAGTAGCATGTCAGGCTGTCCCTGCTCGTTGTATTTCCTGAAATAAGGATTAGCGCGGGCATAACGCGAGAAAGGCACCGTCTCACGGTCGGCCTTACTGTAATCCAGATTAAGGTTGTCAGCCAGTGAGAACCGTTTCTTTCTGTAAATCAGTTTGACATTTCCATTCAACAGATCCTTATCAGAACCTTTCATCACACCCTGTGTGTTACCATAACCTACTCCCACGCCATAGAGCATGTCACCACTGCCGCCTTCCAAGAACAGTGAGTGTTTCTGGGAGAAAGCCACACGCAACGGTTCATTGAGCCAGTAGGTATCCACACCACGTTTAATCTCTGCCAGCGTACTGTTGTAACGCATCTGATCACTTTCGTTCGTTACCTGGCCGTTCTCATCCAGCTGACCGAAATATCCCGACATCTTCTCAAACTCGAGTTTCTCCGAGGAATTCATCAGATTATAATCACTCAGGTCTGCGAAAGTGAGAGAGAAATTACCAAAATAGTTGACTCTCAGTTGTCCCGGCTCAGGCTTCTTGGTTTCCACCACGATAACACCGTTAGCTGCTTTGGAACCATAGATGGCTGTAGCCGCGGCATCTTTCAGGATGGTAATGCTTTCCACACGATCCATATCCAGATCATTGACGGTAGATAACGTTGACTCAAAACCATCAAGAATAAAAAGCGGTTGGTTGGGATTGACAAAATTCTCCTCTGTCAATCCGACGATACTTGTCTTTCCCCTTACTTCCACATCCGGCAGTCTGTTGGGGTCAGAACCAAAGGTCTCATTCTCGATAATCGCAAAAGAAGGGTCGAGGGTTTTTAGACTTTGCAGAATATTCTGGTTACCTACCATCTTCAGTTCTTCTGCCTGAATGGTTGTTGCAGAACCGGTAAAACTCTCTTTCTTACGGGTGAAGATACCTGTCACGACCACCCCCTCAAGTGTCTGGGTATCAGATTTCATATGAACCACCATGTTACTCTTAACAGGTAACACGGTGGTCTCCAAGCCAACAAAACTCACTTGTAACTGAGCCTTATCAGGGATAGACTGACTGAAAGAGAATGCACCTTCCGCATCGGTCACTGTCATCAGTTGTGAACCTAAGATTCTTACCTGCGCACCGATCACCGGTTCTTTGTTCTCATCGAGAACTATTCCTGTGACGGCGTGCGAGTCTTTTCTCGGTTTTATCAGTCTGACAACAACAATACCGTTATTCTCCTTGAAATTACAGCCAATACCGGCAAGCACCTTGCTGATAACCTGGCGGGTTACTGCATTCTTCTCATGTACGGTGATACGCGGCAGGTTGACCACTTCATCCGACTTATAGAGAAACTCTATCTTCGTCTGGCGTTCCACCTCATCGAGAAATTCTTCTACAGTAACATTCACCATAGACAGAGTGACTCTTGTCTTGTCAAGCGTCTGTGCCGATGATATCAGAACTATCGGCAGAGAAAAAAGAAAGATCAGAAGTCTTTTCATACAATACCATTTATTTCTTAGGGGTGATTATCAATACTGATTATAAAGAAACCATCATTCCTGGATAGTGATCGTATCATCAGACAATTGGATCTTCAGATCACATGCCAACATGATGGCTTCCAAGATACGATCAATGTTCCCATAACGTTTCAAATTACCTGTAAAACAGATTTTACGTAGGCTGTCATTCGCATAGTTCACTTGGTGAATCCCATACCATTGAGAAAGGACATCCATGATATATTCCAAAGTGCTATTCTTAAAGACGAAAAGACCTGTATTCCACGCCACATAAGGAGCAGTATCAATAGATGTAACCAATAGTTGGGTATCCACAACCGTCAACTCCTGACCAGGCTGCATCATCATCTCTTTACCGGCAGAGGAAACAAAACTCACGGATCCGTTGACAAGGACCACGCTGACCGCTTCTTCATCCTTACGGGTATTCACATTAAACTCCGTGCCATACACCTTGATATCTCCCTGCGGGGTATGCACCACGAACTTACGACTCTTATCCTTGGCCACCATGAAATAGGCTTCGCCATCGAGGATCACATCACGGCGGTCACCGAACTTCTCGGGGTATATCAAACGACTATTATAATTAAGGTGTACCAGCGTGCCGTCATCCAGCGTCACCCAGTATTCCTTGTCATGACGCGTGGTGATACGCTTAGCCTCCTCCAAATGCTCAACAAAATCTTCATCTACATGGTATAAGTCGCACTCTTCCTGACTGATAACCTGCTCACGGGATGTAAAAGAAGAAACGATATCCGCTCCCGCTCTCCCACTCTCCCGACTCTGCACCATGGCCAGCTGCACCTCTTCTGTAATCATCGGCGGGGTGACACGGGTATATTCCCGGTGATACCAGAAAGCACCACCGACAAGTAGTATCAGAATGACGGCTGCAATGCGATAGAAACGGGGAGATAACGGTACGAGGCGTTGCTTTGCATGAATTGTCTGTTGTTCAAACACCTGCCATGCTTGTTCCTCATCTATCGTCATGTATTGACGAAAAAGATGGCTGAACTCTTTCTTCTTCGCAAATTGGTCGAGAAACTCCTGATGTCTTGGATCTGCCTGAAGCCATTTCTCGAGCTGGGCTGATTCTTCTTCTGAAGATCTCCCCAACAGATAACTACTTATGAGTTGGTTAATATTCTTTTTTGACATAACACCCTTTTTTCGAAGTAACTATTTGACTTCTTAAAAAGATGACAACAAAGAAGAAAAAAATTAATAAAAATTGAATAATAAGGAGATGAGCAACCACGATTCTTGAGTTAAATGATCCTTCAAGAAATCTGTTGCACGTCTTTTCTGGGTCTTAACGGTATTCTCACTGATATGGAGGGCCTCTGCTATCTCACGGTTCGTCTTCCCATCCATCACCATCAAGAAGATCTCACGACGACGAGGAGGCAACTGTTCTATCACCTTAAACAATTCCCGATAAATCTCCTCACTGAAAGGCCCTTCCTCTTTATTAGTGTCAATATAAAAATAAGGATAATCTCTCTGCACCTTATCAATATATGCCCTTTCCACATGACAGTGTTTCAGATAATCGAGACAATTATTCCTGACAGAGTTGTAAAGATAGACTTTCAACTGTACCAGATTATCGAATTCCAAATCCTTATGCCAGAAGAGGGAGAAAACATCCTGGACGATATCTTCCGAGGCAGCATGGTGCTCAGCAAGAATTTTCATGCCATACAAAACCAGTGCCTTATAATAATCCTTATAAAGCTGACGGATAAATGCAGGGTCTTTATGGTTGATCAATGCAGACATGACTTTATTCTCTCTGTTAACTCCTATAGCGTGCAAAATTATAAAAAAAATTGAAGGTATTAAAATAATACAATATATTTTTACTTAAATACAACTGCAGCCCCATTAAAAAACAGCAGTCAATGAGAATGTCCCTTATTCATGATAAAAAAGGTTGGCTTTACTTCTATAATAACACTATTAAGGGAACTGGATTGTATTTCCAATTCCCTTAATGATACTTAATATATATATTCAAAAATAGTTACGATCCGAACAGACTATCCAACAATTGATAGAAGGCAGGATCTTCACCCGTGAATGTTTTCACAATCTTGCCGTCAGGACTAATAACAACCGTTGTGGGGTATCCCTGAACACCATAATCAGTTGTCACACTACTGTCATCAAGATTGAACACATGCAGCCAGGGGAGTGCATATTTGGCAACGGCATCTTTCCATTTCTGTTGTGTATCCCTGCAGTCAACGCCAATTATCTCAAACTTCCCTTTATACTTTTCGTAGTATTCCTTCATCTTGGGAAAACCTTTGATACAAACGCCACACCAACTTCCCCAAAAGTCGAGGACCACATATTTTCCTCGAAGACTGGACAAGGAGAGCACTTTTCCATGGATATCGTTCAGGGTAAAGGCGGGTGCTGCAGCTCCAGCGACCATATTAAGAGTAGCTTTATCCCGTTGTCTTCTATGGTCAAATGATGTTTTTGTCTGCTGGTAAAGAGACTTCAATCTTACAGATAATCTTTCACCATCGATCTGTCGGTCAACGGAATAGAAAGCATCCATCGCCAGCTCGCAGGCAAGCATCACAGCGACATCGCCGTCGGGATGACTCATGATATAATCCATCCGGACAGAATCCTTTTCAGCTATCTTTTTATATTCGTCTATATGCTGTCTCACTCGTCCGTATTCCTTATATATCGCAGATCCCTTGATCGTAATGTCAGGAACATCTCCACTGATCACGATATGCTCACCGGGAATAGCTATAAACCGAAACATCAAAGGACGGTATGAGCGTCTGTTCTGAGTAAATTTCATCCCCATCACCACCATCTGCACCGGTTCTGAGAGATGGAATTTTGTCTTAGCCTTTCCATGACGGGCAATCAGGAGAGAAGGAGCACTCCATGTGTTCTCCTTCTCCATCATGCGTATCTGCACACTGTCTTCAATACCTGGTAGATGAATAGTCAACCGGAAATTCGGTTTTGTATCTTTCATCCCCGCAGATAGAGTCACGGACATGGAAAGAATGCAGATAATAAACAGAAACTTTTTGACCATATCCTGGTGTTATTGGGCACTCACCGGATCATAAGCAACCTCATTCTCCGGAATACCCCATTGTGGATTATATTTCAATATGACATTGTCGATAGGTAGTGACTGGAAGTATGGATCGGTAATGGATTTACTCCAGGTCTTGTCTCCACATTGATGGGTAATAGTAGTCTTACACCATGGTTTTCCCGCATCCAAGGCATAACGCTTCAGATCAAGCGTGCGCTGGAAGGTAGCCAGCGGTTGCTCACGTCTACGCTCTGCCAGGATCTCCGTCAACAACTGATCCTGACTCAAGGAGCTACCGTTAGCCAGGTCTGTGCTGCCACCGCCGTAATCATAACGGAAACGGCGAAGGAGATTCAGGCGGCTCA
This sequence comes from Prevotella sp., assembly GCA_016291915.1. Lineage (GTDB taxonomy): Bacteria > Bacteroidota > Bacteroidia > Bacteroidales > Bacteroidaceae > Prevotella. The sequence goes on from JAEEZP010000063.1 coordinate 12,367, forward strand.
GCGCATTTGCCGTATTGCCTGTACGTGCCTCTGCCTCTGCAATCATCAAAACCAGCAATGGATGCGTGATGGCTTCTGAGGTGGAAAGGTTCTTATCACGGAAATAGACGATGCGGATACCGTCGGAGTGTAAGACACCACTTACCTTCTTTGAGAAGCCGGCATAACGTAATGCGAACAGTTTCCACCTTAAGTCATGCTCTTTATCGAAGATTGATTTCCAGTCTTCCGACGGATAATACCTGGTAACACCATTCGATACCGGTGCCTGACGATAGAGCAGATTCTCCCTATTGCGAGACAGGGCGAAATCAGTATCTGGACCCTTGAAGGTCATCTCTGTCTCCGGTGATGCTCCGTCAGGATCTGTAAGAGAACTGGATCCTACATAGGAGAAATCCTTGAAGTTATAGATCAGTTTCTCCACATTACCTTTAGACTGCATAGAAAAGTCCAATGCTTTCCTACTGTCGGCCAACATATTCTGCCAGTCGCGGAGATACATATAATATTCAGCACGCAGCGCATAGGCACAGGCTAAACTCACTCTCGTAGGATTCGAAACATTCTGAGGACAGTTCTCACAGGCATAATCCAGATCCTTCTTCACCTGGTCGAAGATCTGCTGCGTTGTTGCCAGTTCACCATTACCATCTGTAGGATCGCCTGAGATACGTAGAGGAACCACCTTGGTATCGTTCTTTCCCGACGGATCATACATGGGACCATAGGTAAGCGCCAGGTTCATATATAACCATGCCCTACCTGCTTTTGCCTCTGCCATCACATTCCTAGCATACTCCGATGTCTCACCGAGATCTTCTATACCATCCACCACATTGTTGAAATACCCGATGGCCTGATAACCATATTGCCAGGTATATGGGGTGCTTGATGGATTCAGTACAGGTGAATAGAACTTATATGCGGCGATAATATCTAGATTTGGGAAGGTTGCATTGTACTGATAATCCTTCAGGTTCTCGCTGATCTCCACATTATCACCCATGGCCGCATAGAAACAACTGTTGTTGTTGTCTGTCATGAAATACCTCACCGTGTTGATGTTGTTCATCAGATTCTCATATTCCTCTATCTCCGTAGGGATCATCTTTCCCACTGGTTTGACATCCAGGAAGTCGTCGCAAGACACCAAGGCGACGGATATGAGACATAATAACAATAGATAGATATTCTTTTTCATATTCCTTGTATTTTCTGTAGTTATTTGTTTCATTTTAGAAAGAAATGCTCAACCCTATATAATACTCCGGACTCATAGGCAACAGGCAGTAACCTGCTCCTGTCATGTTTCCAAGTCCGCCACTGAAGTTATTCTCAAAGGTTTCCGGATCAATATCACAGTCAGATGCAGTAAAGCGCATCAGGTTTCTTGCCTGCAGATAGATCTTGGCATCCGAAAGCCCGATCTTCTTGATAAGAGGTTTGTCGAATGTGTAGGTCAACGTGACATCACGTAACTTTGCATAACTGGCATTTCCCAAATTCACATCACAGAAGGGGAAGAAGAACATATCTGTGTTGGCAAACTGATACACAGGATAGATGGTGTTCTCCTCGTCGCCTGCCTGCTTCCATCTCTCCACGAAATGACGATTGGTGAAGTTGGATCCATGGAACATATCCTTACGGTATTTATGTCCTAACTTGGCGATGAACATAAAGGAGAGGTCCCAGTTACGATAGGAGAAATGATTGGTCAGAGACATGTCCGTCTTAGGAACGGCAGTACCCTGATACTCGATATCTTCGAGTTTCGCCATGGCTGCCAATGCTACAGAACCGTCTGCTTTGTAAATCTGTGTCTGCCCTTTCTCATTGAGTCCTGCAAACTTATAACCGAAGAATCCATACATAGGATGTCCTTCCGCATGGATAGGAACGGTGTATGCCCAGGATGTTACAGAATTCCTTGCGACATTGTAAGTGATTACCTCGTTGTGATTAAAGGCTACATTATAGTTGACATCCCAACGGAAATTCTTTGTGAGGACCGGTGTAGCATGAAGAGCGATTTCATAACCCCTGTTATCTATCTCACCGACATTCTTTTTCATGGTTGTCGCTCCCGTCGTAGGATCCATGGCATCATCAGCAAGAAGATCGGTACTGTGTTTCTTATAATAGTCGAAAGACACGCCGAGCCTGCTGTTCAAGACATCAATGTCAATGCCGAAGTTCGTCGTCCTGGTCTTTTCCCATCTCAACTGATTATTGGGATAGGATGCTATTCCGTAGGAGACACCTTCCGTTGTGCTGTTATAGCTACCAGTGGAGAGAATCAGATCCGGACCTTCCGTCAGGGAGATATTACCATTGATACCGTATGAGGCGCGCAGATAGAGTCTGTTGACCCAATCAACCATAAAGAAGGGCTCGTTGTTGAGTTTCCACGTGCCGCCGACCGACCATAACGGTTTGTGTCTGTATTTGGGATTGGTACCGAAGAAGTTCGTCAGATCTTCCCTGATACTACCACTGACAAGGTATCGGTTGTCGTATTCATAAGAGGCGTTCCCGTACCAGGAGACGAACCTGCGGTCTCTGTAGGTCATCTGTCCATACTGAAGACTGCTGCTTATCGGTAAAGTACTGTAGAGCATGTCTGAATTGTATGTTCCACCCTTGAGGTCCTTGAGGTTCACCGGTGTAAAGGAGCCAGCTGTCTGGTTGTAGCCGAGACGTGTCTCATACTGGTTATTGTCAAGTGTGATACGACGTATCTCGTTACCGGCCAAGGCAGTTACGCGGTGTTTCCCGAATTCCCGGTTGAAATTGACTTGTGAGCGCAGCGTCCAGTTCTCATTCGCATAACGGTATTCGTTAAGCATGTCACCCTTCGGAATATAGTGGTTGACAGGATTATTCAGAGAGGTACTGTTGTAATACGACATCTGCATGTAATAGCTGTTGGCGGTGACAATGCTCTTGTCGGTAGCATTACCCCGTGACCAGTTACCACCGATCTCAGCTGTCAGTCCCTCAAGGATCTTAAACCGTAGATAGCCGCTCAAGCGGGTAGAGAACGACTGTGTGCGTGTAAAGTTTTCCTGAGCTTCAAGCAGTGGGTTATAACCGATGGCGCTGGCGCCTTTCTGCTCATATTGATCCCTCATGGCATGACTGAGCGAATTGTAGGTTGCCCAAGAGCCATCACTGTTCTTCAAGGCGTAGTAAGGAAGGAAGAACGTGTTTCCGTCAGTGATCGTACGCCATGTCTCATTAGGTGTATGACTGCGTGAGTAATTGATATTGGCAGATACGCCGACCTCCAGGAACTTATACGGTGTCCATGTATTCTTAAGATCTACCAACAGGCGGTTGTCACCTTTATACTGTTGGTTAGACCGGTTATTGGTGTAGTTGATGACAAGATTGAAAAGATTATACTGGTTGCCACCGCTGATACTAATATTATGTGTATGTGTGAATGCCTTACGGAAATAGTATTTCTCCAATTCCTTGAACCCATCGATCTTCCTGTAGTCAGCGACCTGACTATTGAACTCATCTTCACTGATCAGGTTGTTCTTCTTTCCCGTAAGCAGATACTGCATACCTGTGCGATAAGCAGATTTATTGGCTACGTTATATCTCGCATTGGTAGGTTGCAGGTCATACAAGGCAAGCTCCGCATCGATATAGTCGTTAGCACTGATCATGTGCAGATCATCCAGGTTTGGTGCATCCTCTATCTTCATCGTTCCTTTATAACTCAGTTTGGTCTTACCGTTATAACCTTTCTTGGTCGTTACAACAATCACACCATTAGCGGCACGTGAACCATAGATAGAGGCGGCTACACCATCCTTCAACACGGTAATATTCTCGATATTGTTAGGATTCAGGTTGCTCAGGGATTCCTCCGTGGGATAACCATCAACGACAATGAGAGGATCCACTTCAGCAATCAGGGTACCTGTACCTCGGATAGAAATATTTCCGTCTTTGTCAAGCACCACACCGGCCACCTGACCCTCTATCAGGTTCTTCAGGTCGGCATTAAGCTTTGATTCCAACAGATTCTCATTGATGATACCATACGAGCCGGTGGCACGCTCCTTGGAGATAGTCTGATAACCTGTCACGATCACCTCGTCCAGCTTATTGTCTGAAAACATCGTCACATGATGGGTGACATCCTTGGTTCCCTTACCTATATTATAGGTCACGTCATTCATTCCAATGTAACTGAACCGCATACGACCGGCATCAGCCGGTATGGCCAGATGGTAGTAACCGTTAGCATCGGTAATGGTGATGCTGCCGGTGGTCTCATCCTTCACCGTAACACCGATGAGAGGTTCTCCATTGGAGTCTCTGACATATCCAGACACGACTCTGTTCTTCTGTTCGTTTTTCAATGTAACAGTAACCACATTACCATCGATCTTGTAATCGCAGTTAAGGGTATTGAAAACCTTCTCCAGCACATCCTCAACAGGTTTATTCTCTTCAACGACAGTTATCCGAGGTAAACTGTTGGCCAGGTCCGACTTACAGAAAAAGTTCAAGCCACACTGTCTATTTACCTCATTGAAGAAGTCTTTGACATTGACCGTCCTAAGATTTAATGAGACTCTCATGTTTGCTGTGTTTTGTGCATTGGCTGACAATGCAAAAGCAGAAGTCATACACAACATAGCAATCATCAGGACAAACATCCTCAACAAAGCCTGTCCTTTAGAAAAATGCATTTTAATGTCTTCTCTTCTCATATTACACATATTTAAGGATTAATATTATGTTTATCAATAATAATCGTGTTGTTTTTTATCTCTATACGAAGTCCCGTAACCTGGTGGATGGCATGTATGGCCGGTTCTATGGAAGAATACTTGTTAAGGTTTCCGGTAAATGTTATATGCCTTGTTTCTTCAGAAACAAAATTGATATTCATACCATACCAATGTGACAGTATCTTCATCAAATGTTCCAAAGTGCAGTTGTCAAAACAGAAGACACCTCTGTTCCATGCCACATAGGGTTCCACATCCACATTCTTCTCAACGACACAGAGACTGTTAGAGATCCTGCACTGTTCATGGGGTTTCATCATCTGTTCTTTTCCACCGGTGGGAGACACAGATATCGAGCCGTTGACAAGGACAACGGTTGTCTCGTACTTCGAACTTTCTGTTTCCAGGGCACTGCTACGGGTATTCACATTAAACTCCGTGCCATGGACCCTGATCTCTCCATCCGGGACATGAACAACAAAAGGACGGCTCCTGTCTTTGGCAACCATGAAATAAGCCTCACCATCGAGGATGACGTTACGGTCACCTCTTCCGAACTTCTCCGGATAAACCAGTCGTGTATTATAATTAAGGTGTACGAGCGTCCCGTCATCCAGCGTGAGCCAGAACTCTTTATCATGCTTGGTGATGATACGTCGGGCCGCGAGCAGTTGGTTCTTTGTCAGTGACTCTTGTAAAGAAGGAACGGGATAATGATCATCCGTAACGCTGTTCTTACTACTTAAGGCATTATCTTTATCACCATTCCCATCCATATCCGACCATGCCTTCTCGTCGGCTTTCAACCGTTCATCCAGCGCTTCCTGTTTTCCCGATTGACGACTCTGCTCCATGGCCAGCTGTACCTCCTGACTGATTTCCGGTGGGGTCACACGGGTATATTCACGGTGATACCAGTAAGCACCGCCGACAATCAACAAGGCAATGACCGCGGCAGCCATGCGATAGAAACGGGGAGTGAAGATCTTCGTCTCAGCATAAGTCTGAGCCATCCGCTTTTGCATCTCACTAAGTGCCTGATCGACATCCGCTTCGGCATAGTATTCATACCGTTCTGTCAGATCGTCGGCATCCACGATTTCCTGAATATCTTCTCTATTGGCACGCTTCTCCAGCTCAGCACGTTCTTCCTCAGAAGCCTTGCCAAGCAAAAGGCGTGTAAGCAATCGGTTAATATTATGTTTCTCCATTTTTCCGTTTTTTATTTCTTAAACAAAAGAAAACAAAAAACGGGTGACTGTGTTGGAGAAAAACTAAGAACTCATCAGCAACAACAGTAAGAGGAAAGCATCGGGTGACAAACGGTTACGGAGTTTATCCATGCCACTCTGCCTTTGAGTCTTAACCGTGTTTATACTGATGTTCATAGCTTCGGCTATCTCGCTGTTTTTCTTTCCTTTCATGAGTAACAAGAATATCTCACGTTGTTTCGGGGGTAAGGCATCAATAGCTTCAAACATAAGACGGTAAACCTCTTCTTTGTGGAGCGTCAGATCACCATTCTCATCCATCTGCATTTCCTTCAACCGCTTCCCAAAAAGCTTTTTCCTGTCATTTTCTAAACGAAGACACTTGATGTAATTGATACTCTCATTACGTGTAGCATTATAAAGGTACGTACGTAAGGCTGTCTCTGACTCAAAGATTCCCTGCCGTTTCCAAGTATTGAAGAAAACTTCCTGAACAATGTCTTTCGCAGGCTCTTCATCACCCGTCATCTGACGAGCATAACTGTACAACGCCTTATAATAAGCCTTATAAAGCATCGCAACAGATTGGTTATCCCACCTTTTGACGACAGACAAATCTATTCCCTCCATTCCTCAGATAAGAAATTCTGTGCAAATATAGCGATATTATTTCAAAAACACACATTTTATAGCAAAAAACGATAACACTTATCGTGAGAGAAAAGGAATCCTTTCCGAATGAAAGTTTTTATCCATCCATATAATTATTCTTGGAAAATTGTTTGATATTGTAAAGTTTTATATAAATTTGCATCCTATTTTAAGATTGAAATTATTGTACAACTAATTATCATATACAAATGGAAAAGACAGTATTAGTGACAGGAGCCAACAAAGGAATAGGATTTGGTATTGCCAAACATCTCGGACTCTCCGGATGGAGTGTTATCATTGGAGCACGTCATCAGGAACGTGCAGAGAAAGCTATTGAAGAACTGAAAGCCTTAGGCGTAGATGTCAAGGGATGGGTGAATATCGAACTGGCAGATAGCGACACAATAGGAAAAGCAGCTAATGAGATAAGTATGAAATATCCTGACCTTTTCCTTTTGGTGAATAACGCTGGAATCCCTGGTGATATGAGCGTAGATGGTGAGCATACCAAGCTTGAAGACATACGGAAGACTATTGACATTAATTTCATGGGTACCTTTTTGCTCACTCAATCCTTAATGCCTCTGCTGGAGAAAAACGGCGGAAGGATCGTCAACATTACGGTTCCTTCTGAAATCAGTCCTTACTGGCATCCCTTGGCATACGTCACGAGTAAAGCCGCACAGAATGCCATGATGGGTGTGATGGCGATGGAGTTTCAACAGCAAGGACGTTCGCTGGAGATATTCTCCGTTCATCCGGGACCTACCACCACCGATCTGAACGGTAATATGCGGCTGCCCGGCTTCCACAATATAGATACCGTGGGAGAGATGTTTGCTGCACTCATCAACGACGGCAAGTGTCATCAGGGCGAGTTCCTGGAGCTATACCCTATCGTGAAGGAAGACTGATAATGGAATAAAGCACTGAGGACTCAGAGAAGACAGAGATTACAGAGGGTATAACGGAAAGGGTTGCTTCGCAACATGATGGGAGTTATAAGGAAGTTAAAGGGACAAATGTTCTGCTTGTGATTACAAATATATAGAGGTAGGGATCCCTACCTCTATATGTTTACAGGCTATCTATTCGTCAACTTATTTACTCGTATACTTCTTGAAGAAGTCAGCGAGCTTATCCCACGGAATGAGGTTCTTGGAAACACCCTTTCCTTCCGGTTCTGTAAAGCCACCGTCATAAAGGTCGGTATGGGAAGCACCGGGTATGATGAGCAGTTGTTTGTTCTCCGGATGCGCATTCGGTTTGATGCCGGCAGCCGAATTACCGTTCACCATGTATTTATAGGCATCTTCACCGAAATAACGGGAGTGAGCCTTCTCACCATGCATCACCATCACGGCAGAGCGGATCTCGTTGGTATATCGGAGGAAACGGGCATTGGCAAAAGCCTGGGTGCCGATGACACGCCAACCGTCGTTGGAGTTACCACTACGTGCATGATAACCACGCTTGGTGATATAATAATCGTAATAGTCCTTCACAAACCACGGAGCATCCTCAGGTAAGGGATTCACCACGCCGCCAGCCATGGCAGCAGGATCTTTCAGTCGCTGTTCACTCATTGCCTTACGGGCGTTGTAACGGGCCTCCTCATGATCATCGGCATCGAAATAGCCGTTGCCACTGACACGTGTCATATCGTACATCGTAGAAGCCACCGTGGCTTTGATACGGGTATCGGCAGCAGCAGCATTCAGGGCGATACCACCCCATCCGCAGATACCGATGATGCCGATACGCTCAGGGTCCACATGAGGTTGCTGTGAAAGGAAATCCACGGCAGCCATAAAATCCTCTGTATTGATATCGGGTGATGCCGTACGACGCGGTTCTCCACTGCTCTCACCGGTAAACGACGGGTCAAAGGCGATGGTGACGAAGCCACGCTCTGCCATGCGCATGGCATATAACCCGCTTGACTGTTCCTTCGTTGCACCGAAAGGTCCGCTAACAGCTATCGCAGCCAGCTTGGCATGCTCATCAGCAACGTTCTTCGGGGTATACATATCAGCGGCCAGCGTCAGTCCATATTGTGTCGTAAACGTCACCTTTCGGTGGTTCACCTTGTCACTCTTCGGGAAAACCTTATCCCATTCCTGTGTCATCTCTAACTGTTTCATTGTATTATCGTTTTGATTATCTTTCTTCTGCGTACAACCGGCAAGGATACCACCTGCCAATGCCAAGACAAAAATAAGTTTCTTCATATCGTTTACTTTAAATATTTCTTTCCGTTCTTGATATAGATGCCTTTACGGGGATTCTTCGTATGGAGACCGTTCAGCGAGATATAGTCGTCGGTATCATGTA
>JAEEZP010000064.1 GCA_016291915.1 Prevotella sp.
AGCAGACAGCAGATTCCTATCACCACTGACAATATTCTTCTCATCATAGTTTTTTATATTTCAAGTCTATCTTTGTATATTTCCTCTCACGCTGGTTATTCCAATGTTCAAACAATCCGAGCGGCTGCTCCAACGGTTTCCCTTCTTGTTTATATACGGTTCCACTGGGCGCATGAGGAATCATCGCTGCCTCCCGTAGATATTCATCACAATAGTTCATACTCTCAAACTCAGGCCACTCACCGATAAGGATGTCCATACCCACAGCATCGCACGCCACCTCATCCTGTGACACGATAAGTGAGCATGCCCAATCCCCGTTAAACGGTTCTTTCTGCCACTTAGGAGCCGGAGCCCCGTTAACATCACGTGAGCCATAAGTTCCGTCGATAATAAAGAGCAGCGTCTTCTGTCCTAAGTGCTTATGAGCCATAAAATCCACAAATGTCTTGTATCCGGGTTTTCCATGTCGTTTATCCTGACTGATATTGTTATGTGCATTCTGACGCCAGAGAAGATTGATATCCGTTGCACCGTACCAGTTTTTGGCCGTCAGTGTCACACCGGGTCCGGAATGAGTTTTCAATAGAGCAGTATTTATCAGGTAATCGGCATCGACAACACATTTTGCCAAGCCACGTGCCATTTTACCATTATCTTCCGAGTAAACAATCTGTTCAGGATAGTATTCACATTTCTCACGACCCTCGCCACCGATATTGTCGATGAGTCTGACATATGGGAATTCCCTCTTTATCTTATAATAAATACTATCGGTGATTGCACGACTGGGCTCACAAAGAATAATATCTTGCTGACGGACCTTACCATCGTTAACCAAGGATCGTACCAAGGCGAGTGTCACGAATGGAGAAGAGTTCAGCTCTATGGTATCATGATGGGTGATAGCATTATTCATATTTAGCTTCACAGCTATCGACTCACCCTTTTTATATCCACGGTTTCCACGTCCATGAGTTTTGTTGAAATGTTTGAAAAGTGCTTTCCATGCTTTCTTTGCATCTGGCTCACCCGACAGTTGTATCACCGCCTCGCGTACCATATCATCTGCCTTTGCCTGGTTATTCCAACGGTCTTCCACCCAAAGACCCGTTCTGCCATCCCATTGAGCCACACCGGGATTATGGATCCATGCCACACGACCGGGATGAATGCCTTTTCCCACCCCTAATGGCACATTGGGAGCAACAAACTGTTTGGGGAACTTCGGATTAAACTCTCCGAAGAATAAACGGTCACGGTTGATAGGTTCATCCAGCAACTGTATCGTGGTGGAAGGTCCCAGATCAGGATCTTTCCATGAGCACAACTGCCACACCACCTTTCCTTGTTTGTCGATCTCCACAGCCTGCACAGGAGCATGAGCTGTATCCATCGGAGTCTTCGACCATTCATTATACCAGTTGTTGATGATATGGTTGCCATTCTTCATTCTGACGGTCTTCTGCGGTTGGGTAATCCCGAACGCTGTGGTGTTGATTTCCCATACGGTCTGTCCCATACGTGTAATCTCCTGAATATGCCCTTTTCTACCAGTTATAAGCAGATTACCCTTAGGTAACTCCTGTACAGACCATGGCAGGAATCCATCCCAACGGTCAATCTCTTTCCCTTTACTGTTATACTCATGGATACAACCTAACCCCATATTGGCGATCAGTAAAGTACCGCGGGAAGTAAGACGAGCATTACGGAACTGTCCATGAACAGAACCTGTTTCCGAAACAGGAACAGTAAACTCCCTGACAATACGTGTAGAAGGAATCTCCATCACCACGACCTTTGCCGGTTTACCATTCTGCACAAACACCACATGGGTACGTCCTATCGGTTGTATTGTATGTATCTCCGTACCTTCTGGAGCTGCATATGACCACAGTGTACGACTGTCTTGTGTCACTTCGGCAATACCATACTGATGAGCCACCAGGATATGTCCGTCTGATAAGAGGATTGCATCACTGATCTCTCCTTTCTTCAGTTGGTCATTGTATTGCCAGGTAACCTTTCCATCCTGCACCATAAACATCCTTCGTTGTTTACTTTGTCCAGCATAGAAAAACTGATGACGGTTAATATTATCATCCGCCTTCTGCGCGGAAACTGTTGTTGAAACACTCAGTAAAAACAGTAATAAAGCAAAAGATTTTTTCATACTATCTCAATTATTCGGTTTTCTTTTTATGCAAAAGTAATAATAATAACGGTAAAGATGGGCCTATAAATCGGTCAAAAACAACATGCTTTTTAAGCATTGCAGAAGAAATCCGTTACAATTGAATTATTCTCCCACTTTTTTCTGTATATTTGTATCAGAAAAAAATAAATCATATCATGCACAAATCCTGCCGATTCTTTTTATCATTATGGTGTTATGTCTTAATAACCGCCGCAGTCAGTGCACAACCCCGATATAACGAACGGGAAATCTGTCCATGGGTTTTGGACAGGGGTGTCGTTGCTTTCCGTCATGGTAATAACGTATGTATCAGTTGGCGTACACTGAAATCTGATGCCATTGGTGAACCATTTACTATCTACAGAAACGGAAAGAAGATTTCAAAACGGCCATTACGTAATGGTGGCAACTTCTTCATTGATGAACACCCTCTGTTGACAGATGCCGTTTATGAAGTTAGGGGAGGAAACCACAATAGTAGTTTCACTGTGAAAGCAGATGCTCCCGAGAGTTATATCCCTATCAAACTGCAAAAGCCCGAAGGGGGAGCCACACCCGACGGAAGAACATTTACCTATTCCGCCAACGATGCCACAGCAGCAGATGTAGATGGCGACGGACAGTTCGAGATCATCCTTAAATGGGATCCATCAAATGCCCATGACAATGCCCATGATGGATTTACCGGTCCAACCCTCTTCGACTGTTATCGTCTCGATGGTACTTTACTATGGCGTATCAACATGGGCATCAACATCCGGTCTGGAGCGCATTATGTACCATTTATCTGCTATGACATGAATGGTGATGGGAAGGCAGAGTTTATCGTACGGACTGCTGATGGAACAACTGACGGTAAAGGTAATATTATCGGAGATGCTACCGCAGACTATCGTCACCGACCGACATCAGACGCCCCGAATCCTTCTCCGGAAAGAGAATGGTCAAGATACAACCAGAGTGGTCGTCCTATGACGGGCAGGATTCTCTCCGGACCGGAATATATTACCGTATTCAACGGACTGACCGGGGAAGAGATGGATAGTAAGCCTTACATCCCTGAAAGAGGCAATCCGAGCAACTGGGGAGATGCCTATGCCAATCGCTCTGACCGTATGTTAGCAGCCGTTGGTTATCTTGACGGCAAACATGCCTCTGCCATTTTCTGCCGAGGCTATTATACCCGTACGGTTTTGGCTGCATGGGACTGGGATGGAAAAGAGTTGAAAAGCAGATGGGTCTTCGACACCGATTCTCCTGAATGGAGCAGTTATGCCGGACAAGGAAATCACAATCTGAGAGTAGCTGATGTAGATGGTGACGGATGTGATGAGATAACCTACGGAGCAATGGCCGTGGACCATGACGGCCGTGGAATGTACAACACCGGTATGGGACATGGTGATGCTATCCATCTGATGGCCTTTGACCCCAACTCTGAGGAACTGCAGGTGTGGGATTGTCATGAGAACCGTCGGGATGGTTCTGACTTCAGAAACGCCCGCACAGGGGAGATAATTTTCAATATTCCCAGCAAGAGTGATGTGGGTCGTGCAATGGCAGCGGATATCGATCCCACAAATCCCGGTGTAGAGATGTGGAGCAGCGATAGTCATGGCATACGGAATATCCATGGTGACGTCATTTACAGTGCGCAAGATCCCGATGATCCACAACATCAGCAACACCTGAAACTCAACGGCAGGCATCTGTCTGTCAACTTCGGTATTTGGTGGGATGGGGATCTACTAAGGGAATTGCTGGATCATGAGACAGTGAGTAAATACAATTGGAAGACCAATACCATCACCGACCTGACAAAGTTTGATGACATCGTCTTCAACAACGGTTCAAAATCCAATCCTTGTCTGGCTGCGGATATCTTTGGCGACTGGCGAGAAGAAGTCATAGCACGAACGCCCGACAGCAGAGAACTGCGGATCTTTATTTCGCCCTACCCTACCGACTATCGTATCAACAGTTTGATGGAAGATATCCCTTACCGACTGTCCACAGCGGCACAGAATGTTGGTTATAACCAACCTTCAGAACCAGGATTCTATCTGGGACCTGATAAAACCATCCATCCTTTCCTGAAATAATCATTAGAAATCAATAATCCATAAATAAAGATGAAAAGAATACTTACCGCCATGCTTTTTTTTGCCGTTGTTACTGCAGATGCACAACAAGTAAACGACAGCAATACACCTTTACACCTGTTAAAACCGAACTATACACACAAGTATGGCATTCCTACTACTGAAGAGGTAAAACAAACGATTGACAGGGTCTTACAGTATGTAGATGGAGAGACACCCGCTCAGCTCATCGACAGTAAGACAGGAAAAACCATTGACCAACTGAAGAATATCAATAAAGACACCCGGCTGAAACAAGGCGGCTTCCGACTCACTAGTTATGAGTGGGGTGTCACATACTCTGCCATGCTCGCTGCCTATGAAGCAACGGGCGACCCAGCCTATCTCAATTATGTCACCAGGCGTCATCAGCTTTTAGCAGATATCGCTCCCTATTTCAAGAAGATATATCAGCAAGAAAAGAATATCGATGGGAACATACGTAGGGTCATCGATCCGCACGCTCTCGATGATGCCGGAGCCGTCTGCACATCTATGATCAAGGCAATGCTTAAGAATCCAAACCTGCCACTCCGCCCACTCATCGACAACTACAGTGATTATATTTTAAATAAGGAATATCGGTTGACGGATGGCACCTTTGCCCGTATTCGCCCACAGAAGAACACCATCTGGCTCGATGATATGTTCATGGGTATTCCCACCTTGGCATATATGGGTAAGATGACAGGTAATAAGGAATACTACGATATGGCTGCCAAACAGATTATCCAGTTTGCCGGTAGGATGTTTGTTTCGGAAGATGGCCTCTTCCGCCATGGGTGGGTAGAGGAAATGTATCCTCATCCGGCATTCTATTGGGGGCGTGCCAACGGATGGGCAATCCTTACGATGTGTGAGGTACTCGATGTATTACCCGAAAACCATCCACATCGGCAGTATATCCTTAACTTACTGAAAACACATGCCAGTGGATTAGCCCGTCTGCAACATCATGACGGATTCTGGCATCAGTTACTCGACCGAAACGACACTTATCTGGAAACTTCCGCCACAGCTATCTATACTTATTGTTTTGCACACGGCATCGACAAGGGATGGCTTGATGCCAAGGCATATGGCCCCGTTGCTCTTCTTGGATGGCAGGCTGTCGCTTCTTCAGTCAATCAGACAGGACAAGTTGAGAATGTTTGTGTAGGGACAGGTATGGGGTTTGATGCTGCTTTCTATGCCTACCGACCTGTTCATGTGATGGCTGCCCATGGCTACGGTCCCGTTATCTGGGCAGGGGCAGAGATCATCAAACTGCTGAACACGAAACATCCGAAATTAAATGACAGTGCTGTTCATTTCTACGACGAAGAGGTAAAAACCGACAAACCTATTTTCAACTATGACGGAAGTATAAGGTTCTGACCAGAATGAAAGGCATTCTTTCCAAACAACATAGGAAAATCAATCAATATTAATAATAAAAGGTATAGGAAAATCTCTTTAATAAGAACATTTCGTATTTTTGCATTGAAACAAACTAAAACAGTAATGATGATGAAGAAAAATATTCTGACGATTACCATTCTCCTGATAGCTGCCACGGCTTTCGGACAAAACCCACAAACTGATGAGGTTAGGAAAACACTACGTTTGGTGAACGACTATTTCATGGCGAAATATGAAGACCCGACAACACCTACAAACGTTAATCGCATCCGACCTTCTTCGCTTTGGACAAGAGCTGTCTACTATGAGGGTTTGATGGCACTCTACGCTATTGATCCTGATAAACGATATATCGACTACACCGACCGCTGGGCTAATTTCCACCAGTGGACACCGAGAAATGGCGTGAAGACCAACGATGCAGATGACCAATGCTGTGGACAAACCTATATGGAACGTTATATGCAGAGTGGTGGGGAGGAGAAGATCATCCATGTGATAGAGAATCTCAATCATCAGATGACATCGAAGAATCCAAAGGTCTATGATGAATTGTATGGCTGGTGGACATGGATCGATGCTATTCAGATGGCTATGCCGCTATATATGCAAGCCTATAAGGTAACTGGAGAGCGTAAATATGCTGACCACGCCATGAAGATGTATCTTTGGAGCAGGAATTCACTGGCAGGAGGACTCTTCAACAAAGCAGAAGGACTATGGTGGCGTGATGCCGACTATGTAGCCCCCTATCAGACACCCGATGGAAAAAACTGTTACTGGAGTCGTGGCAATGGATGGGTATATGCTGCGTTGGTTAGATGCATGAACTACCTGTCACCGAAAGACAAATACTATAAACTGTTGAAGAAGGACTTTCTTTTGATGAGTAAAGCCATCCTCGCTTGTCAGCGACAAGAAGACGGTTTATGGAATCCCAGCATGGTGTCTTATGCCGACTACGGTGGTAAGGAGCTTACTGGCACTGCCCTCTTTCTGTATGGCATGGCATGGGGCATTCAGAAGGGTTATCTGAAAAAGAAAGAATATCAACCGGCATGCGACAGAGCATGGACGGCGATG
>JAEEZP010000065.1 GCA_016291915.1 Prevotella sp.
TCCGTACGCGAACCTTATTATATGAAAGCGAAGCATGTCCTCGATGTGAGTCTGATGGACGACTATGAGAAGATAAAGATTACCGTGCAAGAGTTACGTAAGCTACTGAACATATAATTATTCACGCAGGCGATGCCTGATCATACCTGAAAAGAAAATGAAGAGATGGACTATTGAAGACTCAAAAGAGCTTTACAACATCAGTGGATGGGGTATTTCGTATTTTGATGTTAACGACAAGGGAAATGTCTATGTGACCCCTTGTAAGGATGATGCGCAGATTGATCTGCGTGAAGTGATGGATGAGCTCGCATTACGCGATGTGGAGTCTCCCGTCTTACTACGTTTCCCTGACATCCTTGACAACCGTATTGAGAAGACAGCCAGTTGTTTTAAGAAGGCTGCCGATGAGTATGGATATAAAGGGGAGAACTTTGTCATCTATCCCATCAAGGTGAATCAGATGCAACCGGTGGTAGAGGAGATCATCAGCCATGGTAAGAAGTTCAACCTCGGACTGGAGGCTGGTTCCAAACCGGAGTTGCATGCGGTGATTGCCGTACAGTGTATGAGCGACTCACTGATCATCTGCAACGGTTATAAGGATCAGAGTTATATCGAACTGGCTTTGCTGGCACAGAAGATGGGCAAACGTATCTTCATCGTTGTGGAGAAGCTCAACGAACTGGAGGTGATTGCCAAGGCTGCAAAGAAACTGAACGTACGTCCTAACCTCGGTATCCGCATCAAGCTGGCTTCTTCCGGCAGTGGTAAGTGGGAAGAGAGCGGTGGCGACGCCAGTAAGTTCGGACTGACCAGTTCTGAACTGTTGGAAGCTCTGGAGATCCTGGATAAGAAAAATATGAAAGACTGTCTGCGCCTGATCCATTTCCATATCGGTTCGCAGATCACCAAGATCCGTCGTATCCAGACAGCACTGAGAGAAGCATCACAGTTCTATATCCAACTGCATAAGATGGGCTATAACGTCGATTTCGTTGACTGTGGCGGCGGACTGGGTGTTGACTATGACGGAACACGTTCTCCGAGTAGTGAGAGCTCTGTCAACTACTCTATCCAGGAGTATGTCAATGACTGTCTGTACACTTTCGTAGAGGCTGCCGACCGTAACAACATCCCTCATCCGAACATCATCACAGAGAGTGGACGCTCATTGTCAGCACACCATTCCGTACTGGTTATCGATGTGTTGGAGACAGCTACCCTGCCGGAGATGGACGAGAGTTTCGAGCCCTCAGAGGAAGCACACGTGTTGGTAAAAGATCTCTATGATATCTGGGATAATCTCAACCAACGGTCGATGTTGGAAGACTGGCATGACGCAGAGCAGATCAGGGAAGAAGCCCTTGACCTGTTCAGCCATGGCTTGGTCGACCTGCAGACACGTGCTGAGATCGAGAGGATGTATTGGAGCGTCTGTCGGGAAATCAACTCGTTGGCAAAATCCCTCAAACACACCCCGGAGGAGTTGAAGAACCTCGACAAGCTGTTGGCAGACAAATATTTCTGCAACTTCAGCCTGTTCCAGTCACTGCCCGACAGTTGGGCTATCGACCAACTGTTCCCGATCGTGCCCATTCAGCGTTTGGACGAAAGGCCGACCCGCAACGCCACCCTACAGGATATCACCTGCGACAGCGACGGCAAGATCGCGAACTTCGTCACCAACAGGCATGTATCCCACGTGCTGCCCGTTCACTCACTGAAGAAAAACGAGAAGTATTATCTGGGTGTCTTCCTTGTCGGTGCTTACCAGGAGATCCTCGGTGATATGCATAATCTTTTCGGTGATACCAATGCCGTACATATCTCTGTGAAAGACAATGGTTATCATATCGACCAGATCTTTGATGGTGAGACCGTTGCCGACGTGCTCGACTATGTACAGTATAATCCCAAGAAACTGGTTCGACAGTTGGAGACATGGGTGACAAAGAGTGTCAAGGAGGGTAAGATCTCTATAGAAGAAGGAAAAGAGTTCCTGAGCAACTACCGCTCGGGCCTATATGGATATACCTATTTAGAGTAAACAATGAGAGAGAAGGTTACTGTCGTCAAGGTGGGAGGTGCTATCGTAGAAAACGAAGCACAGTTGTCCCAGCTATTGAAAGATTTCTCCGCCATACCAGGAAAGAAAATCCTGGTTCATGGCGGTGGACGACGGGCCACACAGGTCGCTTCATCACTGGGCATCGAGAGTAAGATGATCAACGGCAGACGAATCACCGACAGTGACATGCTGCAGGTGGTCACCATGGTGTACGGCGGTCTGGTTAACAAGAATGTCGTCGCCCGTCTGCAGGCTATTGGTGTCAATGCCTTAGGACTCACCGGAGCTGACATGAATGTGATACGTGCCCATCGACGCCCTGTTGTCAAACTCTCCGAGGAGCAGTCCATCGACTATGGTTTCGTGGGGGATGTGGATGAGGTGAACGGTGCTCTCCTCACGATGCTGCTCGAGAAAGATATCATCCCTGTCATGGCCCCGCTGACGCACGACGGACAAGGAAATATCCTCAATACCAATGCGGACACGATAGCTTCGGAAACAGCCAAAGCCTTAGCCGCATTCTACGACGTGACACTCATCTATTCCTTTGAAAAGAAAGGTGTACTCGCCAATCCTACGGATGATGACAGTGTGATTCCCACCATCACCCCCGACTCCTTCCGCCAATTGGTGGCCGAGGGGACCATCGCCGGAGGAATGATCCCAAAACTGGAGAATGCCTTCCATGCCATCGACTGTGGTGTCTCACGGGTGATCATCACCTTGGCAACAGCCATCGACGGTCGTCATGGAACCATCATCCAGAAAGAAAATACAGTGTGTTAAAAAAAGAAAAAACAAAGAGAATCTGTAACTTTGTTTCCGCCCAATCGTCATTTATTTAGAGTGCAGATGAAAGCAATCAGTTTCAAGAACGACATATTACCGTTGAAAAACGTTCTCTATCGGTTGGCTCTCCGTATCACTACAAACCACGAAGAAGCTGAGGATGTCGTTCAGGATACGATGATTAAGATCTGGAACAAACGCGATGATTGGGAACAAATAGAGAATCTTGAAGCATTCTGCCTGACCATCTGTCGGCATCTGGCGCTCGACAAAGTAAGAAAGGCGAGTCATCTGGCTGACAACCTCAACATCGACGGACTGAAAAGTCAAGAACAAACAGGAGCAGCGGTTCTTAACCCTTACGAACAGATTATTCTCAACGACAGGGTAGAGATGGTAAAGACACTCCTGAACAGTCTGCCGGAAAAACAACGGAGTTGCATGCAGCTACGTGACTTTGAAGGAAAAAGCTACAAAGAGATAGCTATGATCCTCGGTATCAGCGAAGAACAAGTGAAGGTGAATATCTTCCGGGCTCGCCAAACTATTAAACAGAAATTTCAAGAATCAGAGAAATATGGATTATAAGTACATCGAACAACTGCTTGAGCGTTACTGGCAAGGCATGACCACGCTGGAGGAAGAGCGTATTCTGCGGGCTTTCTTCAGTCAGGATGATATTCCTGTTTCTCTGCTTCCCTATCGCAGTCTCTTCACCTATGAACAATACGACAAGACGATGAACGTATTAGGGGATGACTTCGATGAGAAGATCTTGGAGATGATCGACGAAAAAGAACCGGTAAAGGCAAAGACCATTCGTCTCACCAACCGCCTGATGCCGCTCTTCCGGGCTGCCGCTATTGTAGCTATCATCCTTACCTTGGGTAATGCTGCTCAGAAAGCCTTCGATCCGAAAGAGCCTGATGCTACTAACCTTGCAGGGTATCAGCAGGTGAATGAGGGTCCGTCGGTTGCCTTAGGTGACACCATTAAGGTGGACAGTCTGCAGAAGACCGGATCACCAATGGTCAACACCATCATCAAGTAGATATATTTCTATGCTTTCTCTATAAAACAATCATGTTTAATAAAACACAAAAGGAAACTGTGAAGTTTCAATTCTCTCAAAATTTTTTCATAACATACTAACGGAAAAGGGGTGCAAAAGGGCACCCCTTCCATTTTTTTATTACTTTCTCCCCTTTCTCATCCAAATATTCAACTGGAAGATCGAGGGCAGGAGTATCAACAGTGAGAAGATCACGCTCATGACAACCGCCTGCTCATCACCACCAAAGTAATCCTTGAGGGTGAGGTCTTCAGAGCCGGGATATATCCGTTCGAGAACATATGCCACCGTGTTATTCACCAGATGAAAGAGAATACCCGGCAGGATACTGCCAGTACGGTAGAACATCCAACCCAAAAGCAAACCGATCAGGAAAGCATGGGGCATCTGGGCAGGGTTCAGATGACCGACAGCAAAGAACAAGGCAGAGAGGGTGATAGCCACCCACGGTTGCTTGAAACTATTGAGCAAAGCACGCAGGATAGCGCCACGGAAGACGATTTCCTCTGCCACAGGGGCAGCAATGGCAATAGCAAGGTAACCGCCGGGGTGATTGATCATATCACTAAGGTCATCAGCAACTAGATTAGGTAACTCTGGGAGTAACTCCTGAAACCATACCGAAGGAATGATAGCACCCAAAGCAGCTAATACCGTCCAGAAGGCCACGCCCCAGGGATGTGTCTTCGCATAATTCAGTGATACAGGTGTCCATCGGGTCCCAAGGAAGAGGATGATAATCACCAGATTAGCCACTATCGTGCTGATGATCATCAACGGTGTTGCAGCATCTGCCGGGATACCTCCCTTTATCAGGGAATACACTCCTTGTATCACAGCCCCCACGATAAACTGTATCGCCAAGAACTCTATCAGATAAAGAATTGCTTTTTTCATTGCTCCTGTTCAAATTGTTCTATAATCTGTTCCTCATCTTTCTCCAGTTGTTCCCGAAGGGCCTCCGGAGAAGCAAAACGCTGTTCGTCTCTCAACCTCTTCTTCACCACAATCGTCAGTTGTTTTCCGTAAAGATCTTCTGAGAAGTGAAAGAGATGCACCTCGATGGTCTGATGATCCCCTCCAAAGGTGGGGCGCATACCGATATTCATCATGCCGGGATAAGCCATCGGATTATCCTCCACATGCACCTTCACAGCATAGACACCATCAGCAGGGATGAGCTTGTCGGTATTATCCAACAGGATATTAGCTGTCGGGAAACCGATCTTCCTACCTTGTTGTTCACCGGCAACCACATGTCCAGTCAACGAATAAGGATGCCCAAGACACGTCACGGCTTTTTCTATCTCTCCCTCCTGGATGAAACGGCGCACTACCGATGAACTGATATTGATATCATTCCAGGGATAAACCACCGACTGTACCACCTCAATACCCAATTCCTTTCCATAACGCACATAATCCTCATAACCTTCTGTACGCGAATTACCAAAACGATGATCATATCCCACATACAAGAGTCGAACATTCAACTGCTCACGGAGGATAGTCTTCATGAAATCGTACGCCGACAAAGCGGCCATCTGTTCGGAGAAAGGTAATACCACACAGTTGTCAACACCCGTCTCGGAGAGCAACTGTAACTTCTCCTCGAAGGTGGTCAGCAACTTCGGTTGGAAGTCTTTCTTCAGCACCTGACGAGGATGCCTGTTGAAAGTGATAAGCACCGAGGCCCACCCGCGTTCCTTCGCTATCCGCACCAGTTGATCAATCAAAAACTGATGTCCGCGATGCACACCATCAAAGAACCCTATCGTAGCAACACAAGGGGTGGTAAGATGCACTTCCTGAGTTAAGTATATGGTCTTCATCATTCAATCATTTCGTTAAAGAGGCAGTGAGAGCCAGTCATCCCCCTCCTTCACATGGTGTGTATGAATACCTAAAGCAGCAGCTCCAGCACAGTTATTCGCTGAGTCATCTAAATAAAGTGTCTCTTCCGCATGGATACCTGTCTTCCGTAATACCTCCTGGAAGATTTCTGCATCGGGTTTTACCATATGCATCTCGTAAGAGAGGAACATCTTTTCAAAACATCCCTCCAGACGATGCACATAAGGTTCCCAATGGATCACATTGGTGTTACTCAACAGGAATAAGCGGTATCGGGATTGCAAAGAACGGAGCTTCTCAACACGATATTCTGGAATACCCGTCAGTAGTTCTCCCCAAGCCCAACAGATCTCCTCGTCGGTGGCCACACAACCGGGACATTGGCGACGTACCTCATCACAAAACTCCGGTACGGTGATCCTGCCGATCTCCAGGTCATGGAAGAGATCCTCCTGGCGACACTCATCCACATATGAAGAGATATTATGCGCTCCTATCTTGTCAAAAGCCTCTACACAACGGACTTTATCCAGATTGATCAAGACACCGCCCCAGTCAAACACAATATTTTTTATGCCCTGCATATTCTACGTTTTATAAATCTGTACAACTCGCCCAACACCACGATAAACGCCGTCGAGCCGATTACCATCACCCACTCTCGCCATGACATACCATCCGTGCGGAACATCTTACCGCCAAACTGCACGATGAGTACCTGTCCTACAAGGATCAATGCCAAGACAAACAAGAATCCACGCTCTCGCCACAACTTACGGAAAGCACTCTGTGAAGAACCCAGTGTCTTCGCATTAAAGAGATTCCAGAACTGCAACATCACGAAGATAGTAAAGAATATCGTCATCTCATGATAGTGAACTCCAAACTCCGCATCATCATGGAGGAAATAAACCAAGAGACTGAACATGATGACAAAGAACAGTCCGCCTATCAGGAGGATACCCCAACCCATTCCTTTGGAGATGATGAAACTGTCGGTGGATCTCGGTCGTTCGCGCATCACCTCCCTGGAAGGTGCCAGCGATGCCAAGGCCATGGCAGCAAAAGTATCCATAATCAGGTTGATCCATAGGATCTGAGTCACCGTCAACGGCAGTTCTGTACCTAACAGTGAACCGCCCAATACCAAGAGCAATGCGGTCACGTTTACCACGAGTTGGAAGAAAAGAAAACGCTGGATATTCTTATATAACGAACGCCCCCACATCACCGCATCGGTGATACTCCTGAACGAGTCGTCCAACAAGGTGATATCGCTGGCTTCCTTCGCCACACTGGTACCACTGCCCAACGACAGGCCTACGTGCGCATGATGGAGGGCCGGTGCATCGTTCGTGCCGTCACCCGTCACGGCCACCACCTGCTGCCGCTGTTGTAACAACTGCACGAACCGCTGTTTGTCTGCCGGTCGTGCCCTGCTGATGATACGGATGGTAAGAACACGTTGCAACGCTTCTTCATCTGACAAAGCAGCGAAGTCTGCACCCGTGATAAGGGCCTCGTCAGGGGTCTCCTCATCCCATATACCTATCTGGCGACCGATCTCCTTGGCTGTGCCGGAATGGTCACCGGTAACCATCTTCACCTCGATCCCCGCCTGCTGACAACGGTGCACAGCATCAGGCACATCGCTCCTTACAGGATCGCTGATAGCACAGATAGCCTGCAGGTGGAGATGAGTAAGCTGTTCCCAGTCTTCATCCGTCATCTTCTTCCATGCAAAAGCAAGTGTACGCATAGCCTTTTCCTGATACTGCTGCAACTGTCTGTTGACCTGTTCACGGGTCGCATCGGAGATCTCACAACAGGTGGTGACAATCTCCGGAGCACCTTTCATCAACAGGTAATGCTCTTCTCCTATCTGTACGGTTGTCGTCATGTATTTCAACTGTGTGGAGAAGGGCTGTTGATGAAGGATGGCTGTCTGCTGACGGATCGTCTGATAGTCGTTGGCCACCTCTCCGCCGACAAACTGCTGATGAGCCCATTCCAAGAGTGCCACCTCAGTAGGGTTACCTATTCCCTGATGGTCTTTCCCGAGATAGGCCGTGCTGTTCATGGCAATGGCAGTAGCCAGGAAAGACTTGTCGTCCATCGGTGTTTCTGAAGGAAACAGGCTCATGTCAGCCACGGTCATCTTATTCTGCGTCAGGGTACCGGTCTTGTCGGTACAGATAACGGTCACGGCGCCCATTGTCTCACAGGCATGGAGTTTTCTCACGAGGTTGTTGCTCACCAGCATCCTCCGCATGTTCAGTGCCAGACAGAGGGTGACAGCCATCGGTAATCCCTCGGGGACGGCCATCACGATGAGCGTGACGGTCATCATGAAATATTGCAAGACCACCTCTGCCATCTCCAGATAATCATTGCTGTGCCATAGCTCGGGATGGGTGACGATATGGTGGGTCAGGAAAATAATAAAGGCAGAGATAGATAGGATAAAACCCGCTCTGTTGATCATATTACCCAGGCGCTTCAGTTGGATGTTCAGAGGAGTCTCCACATCAGTATCTTCAGAAGCACTCTTTGCCACCTTACCGATCTCTGTGGCATTGCCCACAGCTGTGACAACCATCACTCCCCTGCCGTTCATCACCATCGTGGAGCGCATCACACGGTATGACGGATAGGTACTCTCCGGATCGTTCAGGCTTTCATCAGCGTACTTGTCCACGATCGGCTCTCCCGTCAGTGACGACTCATCGATCTGCAGATCAATGCTTTTCACCAATTCACCGTCGGCAGGAATCTCATCTCCTGTTTCTATGATGACAACATCACCCACAACAATCTCCTTACGGGGAATGAGCATGATCTGTCCCTCACGCTTCACCTTCACCGGCTGTTCCTCACCAATAGCAGTCA
Source organism: Prevotella sp. (assembly GCA_016291915.1). Taxonomy (GTDB): domain Bacteria; phylum Bacteroidota; class Bacteroidia; order Bacteroidales; family Bacteroidaceae; genus Prevotella. Next base: position 8,679 of record JAEEZP010000065.1, read on the forward strand.
GTACCGCGAACTTCTTTGCAGCATCGCGCTCGAAATAAAAACCGATTGTGGTAGCGAGGAAGATGGCCAGGAAGATACCGATGGTCTCGATGATCTCACCATGAATAAAAGCGAGGATCAGTGATACAACACCGGCAAAGAGCAGGATCTGTATGATAGGATCCTGATATTTCTCCAGATACAATCGCCAGAGAGAACGGCTCTTGGGAGGAGTAAGTACATTCTCCCCATAGAGCTGCCGTTGGCATTCAACCTCAGCCTTTGACAATCCCCTTGCGAGCAATTCCTCTGTATATTGTCCTTTATTCATAACTATCACATTAATAAGTTGCAAAATTACAAAGCTAATCTCAAATTACCAAAAAGAACACAACTTAATTCTTCCGATTGCTTGCAACCGTAAAAAGTTTTTTGCTCAAAAATGAAGTTTTTCTAAATCTTTAGGAAAAGACAAATCAGATGACCAAATAGGAATAGAGTTTGCTGTTGCAAGGGTGACAGATTCTGTCATACCTTCATATTGCTAACCTTATGTTCGTAATTATTATAAAAAATATTTCCGATTTCGCACTTTTATGTTTATCTTTGCTGAATCTTCTAATGATAACAATTAATAATTCACGTATGAGACATCTTGGAATTTCTGCATTATTGCTGATGATCATCACATCACCAATCTGTCGGGCACAAAATACCGGTTATCCTATCAATCCCGTGCCATTTACCGCCGTAAAGGTTACTCCCGGAACATTCTGGGGACAACGGTTGGAAGCCAGTAGGACGACAACGGTGCCCCTCGCTTTCAGCAAATGCGAGGAGACAGGGCGTTACATGAACTTCATCCATGCCACTGAGCACATGAAGGATCCCTCCAAGACCTTCCCCGTGAGTGGTTTCAGTTTCGATGATACCGATCCATATAAGACCATCGAAGGGGCTTCTTATCTGTTGCAGACCTTCCCCGATAAAAAACTGGCGCATTATGTGGACTCCATCATCGACATCATCGGTGCGGCACAGGAACCTGACGGATATCTCTATACGGCAAGAACACAGAATCCGGATAAGCCACATAACTGGTCCGGCAACAAGAGATGGGTCAAGGAAGAGGACCTCAGTCATGAGTTGTATAACTTAGGACACATGGTTGAAGGAGCTATCGCCCACTATCAGGCTACCGGCAGTAGGAAATTCCTGGATATCGCCATCCGTTATGCCGACTGTGTCTGCCGTGAGGTGGGACCCAATCCCGGTCAGGCATGTGTAGTGCCGGGACATCAGATTGCTGAGATGGCATTGGCAAAGCTCTACCTCGTTACCGGCGACAAGAAATATCTCGATGAAGCGAAATTCTTTTTAGACTACCGTGGTAAGACAGAGATCAAACACGATTATTCCCAGGCTCACCTCCCTGTCATCCAACAGAAAGAGGCGGTAGGGCATGCTGTACGTGCTGCCTATATGTATGCGGGTATGGCGGATGTGGCTGCATTGACAGGTGATACGGCATATATCCATGCCATCGACGCAATCTGGAATAATATCGTATCGAAGAAACTGTATATCACCGGTGGTATCGGGGCCACCAACAACGGTGAGGCTTTCGGAAAGAACTACGAACTGCCGAATATGAGTGCCTATTGTGAGACATGTGCAGCTATCGGTAATGTATATGTCAACCACCGACTGTTCCTCCTCCATGGAGAGTCGAAATACTATGATGTGCTGGAGCGCACGCTCTATAACGGACTGATCTCTGGTGTTTCCCTGCAAGGCAACGGTTTCTTCTATCCCAACCCGTTAGCCTCCATGGGACAACATCAACGACAACCTTGGTTCGGCTGTGCCTGCTGTCCGTCAAACATCTGCCGTTTTATCCCCTCCCTGCCTGGATATGTGTATGCGGTGAAAGACCGTTCGGTGTATGTCAACCTTTTCTTATCCAACAAAGCTGATCTCTCTGTGGCTGGAAAGAAAATCAGTCTGTCACAAACCACCAACTATCCTTGGGAGGAGAATATCACCATCCATATCAACAAGAATGAAGCCGGACGATTTGCACTGAAGATCCGCATCCCCGGTTGGGTAAGGAACAAGGTTGTCCCCAGTGACCTCTACCGATATACGGACGATGCACAACCCGTCTATCGTATCGCCGTGAATGACAAGGAACTGTATGATGATGAAAGAGCAATTGCACTGACTGACGATGGATACTTCACCATTGAAAGGAAGTGGAAGAAAGGTGATAAGATACAGATTCATTTCTGTATGGAACCGCGGGTGGTACGGGCTAACAATGAGGTGACAGCCGACCAGGGTATGGTAAGCATCGAGCGCGGACCGCTGGTGTATTGCGCTGAGCATCCTGACAACAACTTCGATATCATGAGCACGCTCCTTAATCAACATCCCGTCTTCACTGAGGGAGAGAAAGAGATAGCAGGCACCACCGTCAAGACGCTCTCTACCAAAGTGCAGCAGCTCAGTTTCAACGAACAAGGGATGCTGACGACAAAAGAGGAAAACATGACACTCATCCCCTATTATGCCTGGTGCCATCGGGGAAGTGGTAAGATGCGGGTATGGCTGTCGCAGGATCTGAGTAGTATCACACCAGCCACACCGCCATCGTTGGCGAGCAAGAGTAAATTGACGGCCTCTACGAAGACAACCGCCCTGTCAGCAGTATGCGACGGACTAGTACCAAAGAACAAGAACGACCGCTCCATCCCCTACTATGACTGGTGGCCGAAGAAAGACGCTACCGAGTGGTTGGTATATGAACTCCCGGAAGAGATGTTTGTGAAGAGCAGCACCGTCTATTGGTTTGACGATCAGCCCTGGGGCGGTTGTGGATTACCCACATCCTGGAAGATCTACTATAAAGATGAGAAGGGACAGTGGCAGCCCGTCACCGGTGTGGAGCAATATCCCATCATCGCCGGCAATCCCTGCACAGTCAACTTCAACATGATTTCCACAAAAGCGCTGAAGTTAGAAGTAAAAATCTCCCCCAACCTCTCTGCCGGTCTCTTCGAGTGGAGCGTGAAGTAAGGGTGTAGAGTGTAGAGTATTGAAGATCTTGCAAAAGAATTGGGGACAGGGCCGCTTCGCAGACCTGTCCCCAATCACATGATGAAATAAAACTATAGGATCTCTTCACCTTTCAAGAACACCCGCTGGATGATGGGGGTGGTATAGGCGTAAGGGATGAAGTCGAGCGACGGGATAGGCTTGGTGATATAGAAATTCGCCACCTTACCGACGGTTATCGAACCATATTCCTGGCTCACGCCCATGGCGCAGGCCGTATTCAACGTTGTAGCATTGAGGGCCTCATACGGTGTAAGGTGCATCTTGATGCATGCCAAAGACACCACGAACTTCATGTCTCCCGAAGGAGTAGAGCCCGGGTTATAATCAGAAGCCAGTGCCACGGCCAGTCCTTCATCAATCATCTTACGTGCCGGAGCAAAAGGCATATTCAGGAAGAACGACGTTCCGGGTAATCCTGTCGGCATGGTGTCTGCTTGTTTCAGCATTTGGATATCCTCATCCGTCATGCTCTCCAAGTGATCCACGCTCAGTGCATGATGCTTGACAGCCACTTCTACGCCACCTGACGGTGCTAACTCCTGTCCGTGGATCTTTCCGCGCATACCGTATTTCATTCCGGCCTCAAGGATAGCGGATGTCTCTTCGGGAGTAAAGAAGCCCTCATCACAGAACACATCGACATAATCTGCCAGTTGCTCTGCCGCCACGGCAGGCATCATCTCATCGATAACCTGACGGACATATGCCGACTGACTCATCCCTCTTGCCACAGCATGAGCTCCTAAGAAAGTGCTGACCACTTTCATAGGAGCTGTCTCCTTGATACGACGGATCACCCGAAGCATCTTCAGTTCGTCGGCAGTGTTCAGTCCATAGCCGCTCTTGATTTCTACAGCTCCCGTGCCTTTGTGAATGATCTCGTTGACACGTTCCATGGCCTGTTCGAAGAGTTGTTGTTCTGTCATCTCATGCAGACGGTCGGCACTGTTCAGAATACCGCCACCCCTACGGGCAATCTCCGCATAACTCAGACCGTGGATCTTATCCACAAACTCCTGTTCACGGCTACCAGCATATACCAGATGTGTATGACTGTCGCAGAAAGAAGGGAGCACAGCACCTCCTTCAGCATCGATGATCTCTGCGTCGTTTAACACCTCGGGAGAGAGATTTTTCAACGATTCCATCGGGCCATAGCCGGCTATACGGCCGTCTTTTACCCACAGCCATGCGTTGTTGATACAGTGCATCTGGTCCATGGCCTTACCACAGATCCGTTCTTTCTTCTCTTCGTCGATACCGGCCAGTATGCCGATGTTGTTGATGACCTTATTCATAAAATAAAATTATTTACTACGTTTATGTTCTTTTTCTCTGTACCGCCAGAGAAAAAGCAACCAAAAAGAGAGCTCGTTGCACGCTCCGTGCCAGAAGGAATCTCAACTCTTCGAACTGAGCTGCGGGACTCGCTTTGCTCAAACAGGTCCTCGCTCCACCTTCGGTGCCGTTCTCAGTCGTTGCATTCCTTTGCTGCCACTCCCGCTATCGCAACATTTGGAGCCCCACCTATCCTCCCCAAAGGGGAGAAAAAACAATCACCGCGACCGCTTATAAGGGAGCGGTACCTTAGTGAAAGAGCGCCGAGTAGGCGCGGTTGCATCCCTCCCTTGGAGAAGGGAGGGCGTGGGAGGAATCGAGTCCCCTCCTTAGGCAAGGAGGGGTTGGGGTGGTTGTGAAAAAGAACATAACATTAAAACTGTTTATTCCTCAAGAACTGGATAGACTTCTCGATATACGGGTACATCAGTTCATCGTTGAGAATGAACGGTACCTGCTTACGGTACTCATCGTAGATCTCCAGCAGTTTGGGGGATGTCTTCAGCGGCAGACGGAAGTCGAGTGCCTGTGCGGCATTGAAGAGTTCTATGGCCAGCACACGCTCCGTATTCTGCACTACCTTATATAATTTAATGGCAGCGTTGGCACCCATACTGACATGATCCTCCTGATCCTGGCAAGAAGGAATGCTATCCACTGATGACGGCATGGCTAATGACTTATTCAGGCTCACCACAGAGGCTGCTGTATATTGCGTAATCATAAAACCGCTGTTTACACCAGGATTAGCTACCAGGAAACTGGGCAGTCCACGGGTACCCGATACCAGTCGGTAGATACGGCGCTCAGAGATATTAGCCAGTTCACTCATCGCGATAGCAAGGAAGTCCATCGGCAGTGCAATAGGTTCTCCATGGAAGTTACCTGCAGAGATGATCAGGTCCTCATCAGGGCAAACGGTCGGATTGTCTGTAGCAGAGTTGATCTCCGTATCAATGACGGAGCGCACATAACGCAGCGTATCCTTCACCGTGCCATGCACCTGAGGAACACAACGGAAAGAGTATGGATCCTGCACGTGTGCCTTAGAGGTAGCAATTAACTGACTGCCCTCCAAGAGTTCACGCATACGGGCTGCTGTCTCTAACTGTCCTTTGTGGGGACGTACCAGATGAACAGCTTCCGTGAACGGCTCTATCCTACCGTCATAAGCATCCAGCGAGAGAGCAGCAATATTATCAGCCCAACGGCTCAGTCGTTGTGCCTGCAGGATGCTCCATACCGCAAACGCACTCATATTCTGGGTGCCATTCAAGAGTGCCAATCCCTCCTTGCTCGACAGTTCAATTGCCTTCCAACGTTTTCTACGGAGGATCTCCTCACCGCTGATCACCTTACCGAGATATTCCACCTCGCCCAATCCTACCAATGGCAGACACATATGTGCCAGGGGAACCAAGTCACCGGAAGCACCGAGAGAGCCCTGCTTATAGACCACAGGATAGATCTCATTATTGAAGAAAGCCACCAGACGCTGTACGGTCTCTAACTTACAACCGGAATAGCCGTAGCTGAGTGACTGTATCTTCAGCAGCATCATAATCTTCACGATATCGTTAGGCACACGCTCACCTACGCCACAAGCATGACTCTTGATCAGATTGATCTGCAACTGTGCCAGATGGTCGTGGCCGATGGAGACATTGCACAAGGATCCAAAGCCTGTCGTTACGCCATAGATAGGCTCTCCGTTGCGGGCAATCTTCTTATCCAGATAACTTCTGCAGCGGCGGATACGCTGTTTGGCATCGTCGCTCAACTCCAGTTTATAACCTTTATATATTATCTCACCTATTTTCTCAATGGTCAGATGTTCGGCACTGATATAATGTATCATCGTTGTTTGGGTTTTAATTAGAAAATGTTGTTCAGAATCTCATCATCTACGAGGTTCGGCATCGTAACCTGCAGGTCGGGGGTACGGTCCATCTCCCGTTGGATGGCATGCATAGAACCCTCATTGCGGGCCCATGAGCGACGGGCGATACCGTTGTTCACATCCCAGAAGAGCATCTTACGGATGCGCTGTTCGGCTTCATCACTACCATCGATGACCATACCGAAACCACCGTTGATCACTTCTCCCCAGCCTACACCACCACCGTTGTGGATACTTACCCATGTGGCTCCA
>JAEEZP010000066.1 GCA_016291915.1 Prevotella sp.
CATCATCACGGCAAAAGTAATCATATCCTTGGGAATATCCAAATTATTTTGTAATTTTGGTTTCACCGAACTTACTTACACTCGGAAATGCAAAGAAAAGCTATCTTTCCTTTTGCATTTCACTCGTTTATTTGTAATTTTGCATGTCTAAAGATTATACTTCGGATTATGAGCCATAAATCATCCTTATTCTTCGTGATGGTGACTGCCGCCATCCTCTTCCTTCCTCTGGAAGGGAATGCACAGCAGACAGATAACAAAACCTATCTGGAACTCGATGACATGCCCGATGCAGGTATTTATCTGCCGGCCCCACCGAAAGAACACAGCAATCTCTTCATTGCCGACAGTTGTCAGTATGAATGGGGAAAATCCATCCGGAACACCCCAAGGGGCGCAATGGCAAAGGCTGATGCGGATATCTCCATCGACTATTTCGCAAAAATTTTCTCCGAGCCTTTCGGCATCACCATCTCCAAGGAGCATACACCTTATATATATAATCTGTTGGGAAGGAGCATCCGCACGATACGACTGGGCGTAACCAAAGCCAAGAAAAAGTATATGCGACTGCGCCCCTACGTATATTTCAAGGAGCCCACACTGGTTCCTGGAGATGAGGAAGAACTGCGTAATGAAGGTTCTTATCCCTCAGGACATACCGTGCGCGGCTGGGGAGCTGCCCTGGTATTGTCGACGATTAACCCTGCCCGTCAGAACGAGATCCTCACCCGGGGATACGAATATGGTCAGAGCCGTGTCATCGCCGGTTTCCATTATCAGAGTGATGTGGATGCCGCCCGCATGGCTGCCAGTGCCTGTTATGCCCGCATGCAGAACGACAAACTGTTCCGCAAGCAGATGAAACGTGCCCAGCGTGAGTTTAAGAAGAAATATCGCATCAAACATCAATAACCATGGAAACAAATACGATGATTGACAAACAGTTGTCTGCCTACGAGATCATGGCACCCGTGGGTAGCCGTGAGTCATTGGCTGCCGCCATCCAGGCCGGTGCCGATTCCATCTATTTCGGTATCGGACAACTGAACATGCGGTCGCACTCCGCGAATAAATTCACCATCGACGACCTGAAGGAGATTGCCGCCACTTGTAATGAGAAAGGTATCAAGACTTACCTCACCGTCAACACGATCATCTACGGAGAGGATATCTCTACGATGCATCAGATTGTGGATGCAGCCAAGGAAGCCGGCATTACCGCTGTTATCGCCTCCGACATCGCCGTGATGATGTATTGTCGGCAGATAGGACAGGAGGTGCACTTATCCACCCAGCTCAATATCTCCAACATCGAGGCGCTCCGTTTCTATGCTCAGTTTGCAGATGTGGTAGTGCTGGCAAGGGAACTGAACATGACTCAGGTGGCAGAGATCTACCGGCAGATACAAGAGCAGCATATCTGCGGGCCGTCAGGAGAACAGATACGTATCGAGATGTTCTGTCATGGAGCTTTATGTATGGCAATCTCGGGAAAGTGCTACCTGTCACTGAACAATACCGGGCGAAGTGCCAACCGTGGGGAGTGCATGCAGATCTGTCGCCGAGGCTATATCGTCACCGACCGGGAGACGGGCACCGAACTGGCCATCGACAATAAATATATCATGAGTCCGAAGGACCTGAAGACCATCCGTTTCATCGACAAGATGATGGAGAGCGGTGTGCGTGTCTTCAAGATTGAGGGCCGTGCCCGCGGTCCGGAGTATGTCTATACCGTCGTGAGGTGTTATAAGGAAGCTATTGCCGCTGTCCTCGAAGGCACTTTCACCAAAGAGAAGAAAGACCATTGGGATGAACAACTGGCAAAGGTCTTCAACCGTGGGTTCTGGGACGGTTACTACCAGGGACAGACACTCGGTGAGTGGAATGAGGAATATGGCTCGTCGGCCACCGAGCGCAAGGTATATGTCGGCAAGGGCATGAAATACTTCTCTAAGTTAGGCGTGGCGGAGTTTGCGGTGGAAGCCTGTGAGTTTGAGCCGGGTGACAACCTGCTCATCACCGGGCCTACCACGGGTGTTATCTATGTCACCCCCACAGAGATCCACGGCGATCACGGTCCGGTGCCCAAAGCCCTGAAGGGCACCCGTGTCTCCATCGCCGTTCCTGAAAAGGTTCGCCCCAGCGATAAACTGTTTAAGTTGGAGCGCGTCAAATGAGTGCATAGTTTATAGTTCATAGTGCATAGTTCTTAGTTTAGGGTAATATATATAATACATTTTCAATTCTCAATTCTCAATTCTCAATTTTCAATTATCAATTATCAATTATCCATATGGCAACAATCAACGAACTGCAAGACGAGGTGATCGAGGAGTTTTCCGACTTCACCGACTGGATGGATAAATACCAGCTGCTGATCGACTTAGGCAACGAGCAGCCGCCATTAGATGCAAAATATAAGATAGAGAGCAACCTGATCGACGGTTGTCAGAGTCGTGTATGGCTGCAGGCCGACTATACCGACGGCAAGATCTTCCTCACCGCAGAGAGCGACGCCCTGATCGTAAAGGGTATCGTGGCCCTGCTGATACGGGTGCTTAGCGGGCATACCCCACAGGAGATTCTGGATGCCGACCTCTATTTCATCGATGAGATAGGGTTGCGTGACCACCTCTCCCCCACCCGCTCCAACGGTCTGTTGGCGATGGTGAAGCAGATCCGCATGTACGCACTGGCTTATAAGATGAAACAGTAAATGCCGTGAGAAAGCTACGTACCATAGAGATGAACCGCATCTCGGTGGAAGAGTTCAAGGAAGCCGAGAAGCTACCACTCATCGTTGTGCTCGACGATGTCCGTTCGATGTATAATATCGGCAGTGTGTTCCGCACCTCCGATGCCTTCCGTGTGGAGGCCGTCTATCTATGTGGCATCACCGGCACACCGCCACATCCCGAGATCCACAAGACAGCCTTGGGGGGCGAGGACAGTGTCAACTGGAAATATTTCCCAACAGCCTTGGAGGCGGTCAGGGAACTGAAAGACAACGGCTATCATGTCTTTGCCATCGAACAGTGCGAGGGATCCACACTCCTGCCGGAATTACAACTTGAGCCTATCACTGAAGGCAGTCAACTGCGGGGCTATGCCGTCGTCTTCGGCAACGAGGTAAAAGGAGTGCATCAGGAGGTTATCGACGAGTGCCATGGCTGCCTGGAGATTCCGCAGTTCGGCACCAAACACTCCATGAACGTCAGCGTCACCGCTGGTATCGTCATCTGGGAGTTTGCCAGAAAACTGCTGCTGAATCATACCGTCCCCAAATGATCCACACAAGATCAAAGTGGGACTCTGAAAGAATCTGCTCAACAAGCCGGAAAGTTGGAATGCTGTTCCATCTCCACCAGAAATCGAGTTTAGTCACTGATATTAAATAACTTACAAAGAATACTACCCCACCTAATCCTCTACTAATCTTCTACGGATTTTTGTTAATTTATGAGTTTAGGCTCATTCCGTTCCCTCCCCGTAGGAAGGGGTGTTTGATTCATAACGAATAGTCTCTCATCAAATTGTAGGGGCAGACTTCATGTCTGCCCGTTGCTACCGGGTAGGGATAAACCCTACCCCTACGGATGTTGTGAGCAATAGTACCTAACTCTATGAGAAAAGGGTACTACAGGCCCGGTCAAAGGTACTCTTTTCCCCTTCATTTAGTGACTAACTCCACCCGAAATAGTGGTCATTTCCACTAGAAAAAGACACCAATGACGGCCTCCTTATCCCATAGAAGATTCGTAGAAGATCCGTAGAGGAAATTTTTGCGGTAAAGCAATGATTAACAATTAGTTAAAGTGATTTCTGTAGAAGATGACACTGTTCAAGAACTTTTTTGTCAACCTCTGGCAGGAATAACGGATGATACTGTCCACCTTGGCGGGAGCGAGACGTCCAGTGCGTAGCGCCTATCAACTCAAAAACCCCCAAAAACATCTATAAAAAAGAAACATCAGCGGACAAAATACAGTTAGTTATCTGCATTTTGTCCAA
>JAEEZP010000067.1 GCA_016291915.1 Prevotella sp.
GTGAATCATCTTTATCTGCACGACCGGGAGCACCCCGGCAAATATATCCTGCAGGATATCTGTCTGGAGGCACGACAAGGGGAGGTACTGGGCATCTACGGACTGATGGGTGCCGGACGCACGGAGTTGTTTGAGACGATCTTCGGTATGCACCACAAAGATACGGAATATATCGGAGAGGATGCCGGATGTCTCATCCATGGTAAGAAGACAGTAATCAGAAACACGGCCGATGCCATCGCGGCACATATCGCTTACCTGCCGGAAGACCGTAAGCGCGACGGACTGGTCCTGGAGATGGATATCCGTCATAACACCACCCTGACAGCGTTGCGGCAATTCGTACACTTAGGTACGCTCTCCCGACAGAGAGAGGAGAAGATTACCGATGACTACCGCAGACAACTGTCGATACGTTCGCATTCCAACCGTCAACTCGTCAACGAGCTCAGTGGCGGTAACCAACAGAAGGTGGTGCTCGCAAAATGGCTGCTCACCGCACCGGGCATCATCCTGCTCGACGAACCCACACGGGGCATCGACATCTTGGCGAAGAGTGAGATATACCGGATCATCGACCAATTGGCACAGGAGGGACATACCATCATCGTGGTATCCTCCGAACTGCCGGAGATCATGGCTGTCTCCGACCGTATCATCACCATCTGTCAAGGAAAGATTATCAAGTCATTCACCAGAGACAACTTCTCCGAAGAAGAGATCCTGAAAGCTGCATTACCCCAAGAATAACCTGTAACATCCAAAGAAATGAAAAAGAGCATCAACCTTTTTACCAATAACTCCGCACTCAAACCGCTCGTAGCGCTGCTTCTGATGATCATCGCCATGATGTTTCTCTCCGACCATTTCGCTACCAGCGACAATCTGTTTAATGTCTTGCGACAGGTGTCGGTGAATGTCTGTATCTCTGTGGGTATGACCATGGTGATCCTCACCGGCGGCATCGACCTCTCAGTAGGATCGATCCTGGCATTGGCAGGGGCCGTGGCGGCAGGACTTACCCGTGACGGATTGTCATTCCCGGGTGCTGATCTCTTTATCGGTTTTACCTTCTGGGGAGGAATCCTCGCAGCCTTGCTGATCGGTGCCTTGCTCGGATGGGTCAACGGCGTGATGATCACCACCTTTAAGGTACCGCCGTTCATCGCTACCTTAGGCATGCTGACGATAGCCCGCGGACTGACGATGCTCTACACCGGAGGATTCCCCATCACGGGATTAGGAAAGGGTTTTGAGTATGTGGGCACAGGATGGTTCTTAGGTATTCCCATGCCGGTATGGATAGCGCTCATCGTCGTCATCGTCTTTGCCTTCATCATGCGCCATACCATCTTCGGACGACATATCTACGCTATCGGCGGTAATGAGCGCGCCAGTCTGATATCGGGAATCAAGGTTAACCGTGTGAAGCTGATCGTCTATACGTTGGCAGGCACCCTCGCCGGTTTGGCGGGATTGTTAGTCACCGCCCGTCTCGACTCTGCCCAGCCGAATGCCGGTGTGAGCTATGAGCTCGACTCCATAGCGGCGGTGGTCATCGGCGGTACATCACTCAGTGGTGGCAAGGGGTCGGTCATCGGAACAATCATCGGTGCACTGATCATCGGTGTGCTGAACAACGGACTCGTTCTGCTGGGTGTCTCCCCCTTCTGGCAACAGGTCATCAAAGGTATCGTCATCCTCGCTGCCGTCATCCTCGACAAAGGAGCCAGCAAACGGAACTCCTGACTTGTAGACATGGGGCTGCTTAGCGGGCAACCCTAAGCCCTAAGGCTACTCGATCATCTGCAGGAAATCATCCTCACTGATAATCTCCACACCTAACTTACGGGCCTTCTCAAGTTTCGAAGGTCCCATATTCTCACCAGCCAGGATAAATGATGTCTTGCCGCTGATACTTCCCACATTCTTTCCGCCATGCTGCTCGATGAGTTGTTTGTACTCATCACGTGAATGGTGGGTAAACACCCCACTAATAACGATGCTCTTACCGGCTAACCGGTCGCTGGCACCCTGTAACTGCTCCTCCGAGAGAGCCATCTGCAAGCCATACTCACGGAGCCGCTCGACAATCTCTTTGTTGACAGGGTTCTGGAAATAGGAGATCACACTGTTGGCAATCACCTCACCGACACCCTCCACCTCCATAAGTTCTTCGGCCGTAGCATTCATAAGGGCATCGATGGTCTTGAAATGACGAGCCAGCAGACGGGCGGATGTCTCTCCCACAAAACGGATACCCAAAGCAAATACCACGCGTTCAAAGGGCACGTTCTTTGAGGCAGCGATGCTGTTGACAATCTTCTGGGCCGACTTCTGCCGCGAACCGTCACCGTTGATCTGCTGCACGTCGATGAGATACAGGTCGGCGATATTATGGATCAGTCCGATACGGTAGTAGTCATCCACCGTCTCAGGACCTAAACTGTCGATATTCATCGCCTTACGCGAGATGAAATGCTCGATACGTCCTTTAATCTGCGGCGGGCAACCGGAGTCGTTCGGACAGTAATGGACAGCCTCTCCCTCGTAACGCACCAAGGGAGTGCCACACTCTGGACAACGGGTGATAAACTGCACGGGCTGCGCGATGATCGGACGCTGGTCAATATCCACACCCACAATCTTCGGGATGATCTCCCCACCCTTCTCCACATAGACATAATCACCGATATGGAGATCGAAACTCTTGATGAAGTCCTCATTGTTCAGGGGAGCACGCTTCACCACGGTGCCGGCTAACTGCACCGGATCCATATTCGCCACGGGGGTGACGGCACCGGTACGTCCCACCTGGTAAGTCACCTCATTGAGTCGGGTGCATGCACGCTCTGCCTTGAACTTATAGGCGATGGCCCAACGGGGACTCTTCGCAGTAAAGCCCAACGCCCGCTGCTGCTGCAGGTTGTTCACCTTCAGCACGATACCGTCGGTGGCCACAGGAAGGTTCTTACGCTCGGTATCCCAATAACTGATGAAATCATAGATCTCCTGCAGGGTGCTAACCTTCTTCATGCCCTGAGAAATCTTGAACCCCCACGAGGCAGCAGCCATAAGGTTCTCATAATGACCGTCGGCAGGCAGCTCCTCACCCAAGAGATAATAGAGGTAGGCATCCAACTGTCGGGTGGCGGCTACCTCACTCTTCTGCGACTTCAGGGTGCCGCTGGCCGCATTACGTGGATTGGCGAAGAGGGGCTCGTCGGCAGCCTCCCGCTCACGGTTCAGTCGTTCGAACGATTGCCATGGCATCAGGATCTCGCCACGGATCTCAAACTCCTTCGGATAACCCTTTCCGGGCAAGACAAGGGGGATGGAACGGATCGTCTTTACATTGTTAGTCACATCATCACCCTGCACACCATCGCCACGTGTCACCGCCTGCCGTAGTTGACCGTCAACATACGTCAGGGAGATGCTAAGTCCGTCGTACTTCATCTCACAGCATACCTCGAAGGGCGCATCGTTCAGGCCCTTGCGCACACTGTTGTACCACTCCGCCACATCCCCCTCGTTGTAGGTGTTGGAGAGGGATAGCATCGGATAACGGTGGGGCACCTGCCGGAACTCCTGGTTCAGATCGCTGCCCACCCGTTGTGTGGGAGAGTTTTCATCATACAGTTCAGGATGTTTCTCCTCTAAGTCCTGCAGTTCGTGCATCAGCATGTCAAACTGCTGGTCGCCGATCACCGGCTGGTTGAGCACATAATAACGGTAGTTGTGCTCGTGCAACTCCTTCCGCAACTGGTATATTCGCTCTTGGTCATTCATAATCTCATGGTTTACGTTGCGAAATTACAGAAAAAAACGGGAATCACAAAATATTTTTCAATGAGTTGACAAGTTGACGAGTAAACAAGTAAACGAGTTCATAGTATTTGAGTTTATAAACCGTAGGGATTCTTCACTCATCACTCTTCACTTACATTAAATAAAACTTAAAATTCCCATTATCTTCTTGTAGTTTTACACAAAATAATGTATATTTGCGCAAATATTATGCAACTATATTATTGTTATGAACATGATAAAAGATTTCGCACAGCTTTCAGAGATGCTGAAAGCGAAGAACAAAACCTATCGTATAGTAGCTATAGAAGCCAATGATGAACACACCCGCGAAGCACTGCAGCAGGCAGAGCTGGAAGGCTGGGCTATCGTAACCTACATCCATGAAGAGACACCTGAGGCATCCGCCGCCAAGGCCGTGGCACAGGTAAAAGAAGGGAAAGCCGACGTCATCATGAAAGGACTCGTGAACACCGATGTGGTGCTACGCGCTATTCTGAACAAGCAGAACGGCATCCTTCCCCAGGGTGGTACCCTGACACATATCAGCGCCATGAAGGTGCCCACCTATCACAAAATCCTCTTTGTCAGTGATGTAGCCGTGATCCCCAACCCCACCTTAGAGCAGCGTGCCGTCATCATCCGTCGGGCTGCCGATATCTGTCGCAGCTTCGGTGTTAACCGTCCACGCGTGGCCCTACTCCACTGTACAGAGAAGGTTTCCGAGAAATTCCCTATCACGTTGGATTATGTAGAACTGATGCGACAAGCCTCCGAAGGTGCTTTTGGAGACATCATCCTATACGGACCGATAGATGCTAAATGTGCCTGTGATAAAGAGGCTGACGAGATCAAAGGCATTAACTCCCCGCTGGAGGGCGACGCCGACATCCTCGTGATGCCCGACATCGAGGCCGGCAATGTCTTCTACAAGACGCTCTCCGCCTTCACCCAGACCGATATGGCCGTGATGCTCCAAGGTGCTCAGTGCCCCGTGGTGATCACCTCCAGAGGCGACACCGTCGCGGTGAAGTACAACAGCCTCGCCCTGGCATGTCTTGCCGTAGA
>JAEEZP010000068.1 GCA_016291915.1 Prevotella sp.
CAGAATATCCGTTATACCATCAATGTGGTGGAACTGAAATCGAAGGGTTGGACTGAGGTAGCTACTTTGGATGCAGCAGCACTGTCAGGCGTAGAAGGTTTTACGGGTGTGTATTCCGATGCCAAGATGGTTGTTAGTCCTAAGGACAAGGCTCCTTACGTAGCTTACGGTGCCCGTGGTGTGGATAGCAAAATGAGTGTGGCCAAGTTTGAGGACGGTGCGTGGAAGCAAGTAGGATCGGCCCTCTTCTCTCCGATTATCAATGGTTCACATTTTGATTTCGACATTGCCAACGATGGTACACCGTTTGTGGCTTTTGGAGATAAGGATGCAGCATCGACTAAAGAGGATGGAAAAACTGATACCGATTATTCACTTTCTGTCATGAAGTTTGACGGCAGTGCATGGACTAATGTGGGTAATCAAGGATTTTTTAAGTCACAGGCTACCTATGTGGGCTTGGCCTCCATAGAGAGCGGACTGGCTGCCTGTATGGTTAATAATCACTCTAGTAGTGCAATTCCCCGTCGTGCTATGGGTGTTGCCACATGGGATGGTTCTGCCTGGACAACCGGTGAATCCGCCCTATTGTCTGCTGGACAGGGTGTATATACCTGCAAAATGGGAGATAACGGAAAGGTTGCCACCTTGATTTCCATTAACCGTGGTGCGGTTGATGGTGTCAACTACGGTCATAACATCTTTAAGTATGAGAACGGTACTTGGGAATCACTGGCTACGAACTACCTTGAGTCTGGTGCCACGCAGACAAGTATTGCCATTGGCTCTTTTGGAACGATCGTTGCCCCCGACGGCACGGTCTATGCCTGGACAGGTGATGATGCCCCCAATACGACTAAGATTTATCAGGTTCGTCTGAAGAAATACGACGCTACTTCTAAGACATGGAATACCGTAGGAGGAAATACCCTCCCCCTTGGTATCGATGAAGGTATTGACAGTCATATATCCCTGGATGTTGCTATTGATCCTAACGGAACCCCATTCATTGCCTTTAATAACTATAAGGACCAGAAGAAACTCTATGTGATGTATATGGATCCAAATACCAATCAATGGACGACACCGCAATTGTTGGCTACAGAAGCTGTTGATATCAACATCGGTTTTGCTTCCGACGGTATCGGATATATTACTTATACCGATGCAAGCAACAAGATTCATCTGTTTAAGTATGATTATGTCACATCAGGCATTAAGACTGTTGTGAAAAATGCTATTGTCGGTGAGACTTACTACAATCTCTCCGGTGTACGCGTAGCCGCACCCGTCAAGGGTGTCTATATCAAGCGTACCGTTGACAACAACGGAAAGGTTTCTACTCAGAAGATCCTGAAGAAATAAGATCTATCTTTGTACATAGTCTTCAGCGCATGTCTTGTTCGCATGGCATCGTTGAAGACTATGTCGTTTTGATAAAGCACAGAATAACTAATATCATTATGAGACTAAGAACAATAGGAATAGCCGTCATGCTGTGGATGACAATGTCTTTGTCAGCCCAGCCCCTACCCTATGATCCACAACTCCGGAAGGGAACCTTACCCAATGGCCTAACCTACTATATCTATCCCAACCAGAATCCGAAGGGAGAGGCTGTCTACCGACTGTTCGTGAAATCGGGATCGGTACAGGAGCGTGATGACCAACAGGGATTGGCTCACTTTCTGGAACATCTGGCTTTCAACGGTACCCGTCATTTTCCGGGCGACGGCATCGTCAAGTTCTTAGAGTCTCGCGGTGCGAAATTCGGTAAGGATCTGAACGCCCACACCTCTTTCGCCGAAACCGTCTATAAACTCCAGTTGCCGAGCGGAGATCCCTTGCTGGTGGATTCTACCATGACCATTCTTGCCGATTGGGCAGACGGCATGTTGATAGAACCTGAGGAAGTGGAAAAAGAACGTGGTGTTATTCTCTCGGAGTGGTTGTCACGCGGTGGTACGAAGACCAGCAACAGCATGAAACTGGTCATGGAACTGCTTAATGACTCACGTTATGCACACCGTATCACCATCGGCGATACCGCCATCATCCGCCATGCCTCTCCCCAGACGATCCGCGACTATTACGAATACTGGTATCACCCTACGTTGATGGCTGTAGCTGTCGTAGGAGATATCGATGTGGATCATATTGAAAAACTCATTCACAAGAAGTTCTCTCACTTAAACGCTCCGAAAAAAGGACCCCAACAGAAGATATGGACGATTCCTGAATATCAGGAAGAGAAGGTCATCATCTCTACAGAGAAAGGCGTGACAAAGACGGAATTGGACATGCTGATGCTACTGCCACAGCCACCAGCCGTGAAGACAGCCAATGACTATCGTCAATACCTCGTGCGTAGTCTGATCAACCGACTTTTCAAACAACGATTCAACGCACTCTCTTTCGAAAATCCCGCATACAATACAGCTTCTGTTCAGTATTCACGATTCTTAGCCACGACAGGAGCCACCGATGCCTCGGTAGAGTTGCAGGAAGGAAAGATCCGGGAGGGTATCACTGACTTTATCCGTCACCAACAACAGATTTATCGCTATGGTTTTACGAAAGCAGAGATTGCCCGGGTTAAGAAATCCATGTTGTCAGCTATGCGCAACAGCGTAAAATCGAAGCAAAACCGTACTTCCGTCGGTTTGATGGATGAGCTGTATGCTGACTATTATGAAGGCAACCGACTCATTTCCCGTGAAGAAGAACTGCACTTGATGGAGTATTACCTGCCACAGGTAGACTCTGTCGGATTGGTACATCAGATACAACAGATTTTTGAGTCACGACCCATGCATCATCTGCTGAGAGGTGGTGAGGAAGTGAATCAGGAAATCTCGGTAAGCCAACTACAAACGCTGATTAACGATGTCCGCAAACAACCTGTCTCGCGCTATTATAAAGATGTGAATATTCCCGATGAGTTGTGCTCCCTACCCTATGCTGAACATATCGTCAGTGAGAAAAGCATCCCAGAGATTGATGCCGTTGACATCAAACTTGACAATGGTGCAAGGGTAATCTTCCGCCGTCAGGAGAATGAGCAAGGGCGCATCGTACTTTCCGGTTTCCGGAAAGGTGGCCAGTACGGTGTTGACAGTCTGCGGTATTATACCTCACTGGTAGGTCCCAGTGTTATCTCCCTGTCAGGCGCCGGTGACTATAACCGTGATGAACTGAATTATTATCTCACGGGTAACACAGCCTCTGTACGTATGCTGGTGGACAAGCTTCGTACAGGAGTGGCAGCCTCCGCCCGTATGCAGGATGTGGAAACGATGTTCCAACTGCTATGGCTCAGATGGACACAGCCACGGATCGACACTGCTGTCTGTCGGTTGACCATCGAGAAACTTGTGGAAAGCTACCAACAGAAGAAAGAAACACCGAGTGAACGATTCAGTCGTCATTTAGGCTGGCTCATGACCGGACGTAACTACACCAATGAAGTGCTTACAGATACATTGGTGCTCAACAAGGTGAATCCCGATGATATGTTACCGCTTCATAACCGGTTCTTCGGCCATGCAGCAGGTTATACGTTTATTATCATCAGTGATTGTCAACTGGATGATATCCGTCCACTCATCAGTACATATCTGGGAGGGTTGCCTAACGGTCAGGCAGATACCACGTGGGTTGTCGGCACACGACAGATACCGCAGCAGCCCAAGGAATTCATCTGCCATGAGGCTCAAGATCAGAAAGCCAATGTCATGCTCGTTTATCAGCAAGACCGATCAGAGAAAGATGTCAACTTATTAGAAATCAGGGCAGAAATGCTAAAATCCGTGCTCCGTTCTGCCTTGCTTAAACGACTTCGTGAGGAGATGGGTAAGGTATATAGCGTCAGTGTCTCCTCTGCCTCCAGTCCATATCCCTCCTTCCTCTCACGGACAAGTATATCCTTCGTATGTCAACCATCTGATGTAGATACCCTCATCGCAGCTGTACGCACTGAATTGCAACGGCTCTATACACAACCGGAACAATTCGCTGACTATCTGGAAGATGTGAAGAAAAACCTGATTAAGGAGAACGCCTTGCAGAAACAGAAATCCAGTTATTGGACAACCTGGATTCGTAATGCTGTCTATCATAACAGGGAAGACTGGTCGTTACTCAATCATTACGACGAAAGAGTCAATGCTCAAACCATCCAGGATATCGCCCGTTTTGCGCAATGGGCTATCTCCGATGCACATGAAATAAAAGCTGTCTTACTACCATGAAAAAGTATTATCTGATCTTACTATCGGTATTGTTTTTTGTCTTACATGCTTACTCCGCAACAGACGAAGGCAAAGACAAATTAACTGTTAAACAAGTAACAGGAACTGTCTACCATGACAGTAACAAAAACGGGAAGATCGACCGCGGCGAGAAAAGACTGCGGGGAATACTTGTTTCCAATGGGGATACGATCGTGGTTACCGACAAACATGGACGATATCAGTTGCCTGTTATGGCTGGTGGTTCGGTCATGCCCATCCTTCCGGCGGATTACACACTGACAGGAAGCAAACTCGTCAATGCCAATTTCTATTATTTGGGAGATGGACAAGCAGATAACCCGACTGTTGACTTTCCCATGCAACGGAAGAAAGTAAACAACCGTTTTCTGCTTAACGCCCTTGGAGATGTGCAAGTGGGCAACTATCAGGAACTCGACTATGCCACCCGTACACTATGGCCGGAACTGCTTAAATCCGCAACACCGACGCTCAATCTCTTTTTGGGTGATCTGGTGAACAACAATGTTTCTCTCTATCAGGATATCCGTTCGCTGATAGAACAGTTGCCTGATCCTTCCTGGACGGTTTTGGGTAATCATGACCGGGATGTGGATAGTGTGAGATGGCGCCAGTATCGTTCTTTCGGCGAAATGTTCGGTGCTGATATGTATGCCTTCAATGAGGGAAAGGTACACTTCATTATATTGAACAATGTATATGGACAAGGATCACGTGGATATGAGACTTTTCTTTCAGAACGCCAACTGCATTTCGTGCGTCAAGACTTAAAGTATGTGCCGCAAGATCATCTGATCGTGCTCAGTATGCATGTTCCCTTTGCACTCACTAAAAACAGACAAGACTTGCTTCATCTGCTGAAAGGCAGAGGACATGTATTGGCGCTTACAGGACATCTGCATCAGGTAAGACGATTCTTCCAACAAGGCGATGGCGTCAGTGTCCATGAGTTGGGAGCCGGCGCTGCCTGCGGTTTCTGGTGGGTAGGTGAAAAGGATGGAGAAGGCATACCTGCTGCCCTCCAACAGGAAGGTACGCCTCGCAATTATTTTGTGGTGGAGTTTAACAACAACAATTATCAGTTCAGATGCAAGGCTATCGGGCAGGATCCCCAAAAACAGATGACCATTCATGTGACAGGCATTGACACCCTCGACACCCATCTTCGTGATCTGAAAGATATCCCGCCAGCCACACTCATGCTCACAATATATGGAGGCTGTGACAGTACCGAGGTTCGCTGCAGATTGGATAACGGTGAATGGATGGTTTGTAAGAAGGCTAATCTGGTGGATCCTAACGTGGCGAGAACGCGCGAGCAAAACTTACAAAAAATTTTTCCAACCCCTTATAACAGAACAAACCCTTTACGGAAAAGGGAGTCGCATCAGTTGTGGACACTTGAACTACCTGATGATTATCGTAAAGGAGCACACGTTGTAGAAGTAGAGGCTCATGACTCTTATGGTTTCTCCGCTACCGGAATACGCAGTTTCTGTTTTGAGCTGCGCAACAAAAACTAACATCTTTTAACAAGCATCTTTGTCATATCTTGCTAAAGCTTCCGTCTATTAGATAGAATGAAGCAAAATATCAGCAGGAAAGAATACGCTCGACTTGTCAGGGAATATGCTCCACAGGTGCTCGAACTTACGATGCGCCTGTTACGAGACTGCAGGGAGGCAGAGGATGCCGCTCAGGATGCTTTCGTGAAAGCATATGAGAAACGATCTTCTTTCCGAGGTGAGTCTTCGTTCCTCACCTGGCTGCAACGCATCGCCTACCACGAGGCACTCGACCATCTGCGACGACGAGAACCATATATGGAAGACATCGACGAACTGACAATGACGATGGAGGATGAAGATCTCTCCACTCAACGTGAGGAACGAATCCTGCTGATGGAAGAAACAGTGGAGGAATTGTCCGAGAAAGATCAGTTGCTGCTACACCTATTCTACTACGAAGACCGACCGCTGCGAGATATCGCATACATTATGGACACCGAGCCTAACACCCTGTCGCAACGGCTCAGCCGACTACGAAAGAAATTACTTCTAAAGATTAAAGAGAAAGAAAATGAATAAATATAAGGATTCCGACTTGCGTGAGGCATTACGCCGACAAGAGATGAGATGCCCCCAAATAGAGGTGCCCGACGATTTCTGTGACCAAGTGATGCAGAAGATAGAACAGAGGGAGAAAAGGAAACGAGCATGGCTCTACCCCACCATTGCCGCCGCTGCCGTTGCTCTATTACTGTTGACTATCCATTTCGGCAGGATATCAACTGAGCAGCAAGACGTAACGGCTCAACCGACTATTTTAGAAAAGGTGCATCGACCAGTAATAGATAAAAACAATGTCACACCGACAACCGTCATACAGGAGAAGCATAACGAAGCTGTCCTAACAAAAAACAGTAAGTCGGATCTCAAAAAAGAGCACAACCCATCTGATGTTGTAGGAGAACCGACAGACAGCATGTTCAAACAGATTGCGTGGGTAGAAGCTGAGTTGGAGCGTGTTGGCGACAGTATCTATATGGACAAACTGACAAAGACCATCCACTATGACCCAAAACTCAGCAAGATGGTCAACGATTTCTTTATCACAGCGAACGATACCCTATTTAATAAAGACTCCATTAAAACAATATAAAATGAAGAAAAAGATCATATTCCTGCTTACTGCAGCAGTATTCATGAGTCATAACATGAAAGCGCAGGATAACAACGGTGCATCTACCATGAGCACAGCCATCAAGAACTTTCTTGAATCAGGACAACTCTTGACTAAAGAAACCTCCTGGAGTCATGCGATGAAAGAGTGGCGGTTCAAACTGACTGCTGAGGGTGAAACCCTCATGGAGCCACAAGCACTCACCCAACTGGAAAAAGCATTTGCCGGATGTATGTCACAGAGTGAGTTCTTCTATCTCAGCAATACGGACAAAGGATCAAACGAGCCATGGGAACTGCAGTTTCACAGACAGGATAATTTCTATACGAACATCTATGGCCATTACCCAATGGAAAAGGATTACAACATCCGCATAATGGCTATTGACGAGACTGACGGGAAGACCTACTATGGGGTGATATGGCATGTGGTGCCTTTCATCGATAGCAAGGGGAACTCCTGGCGAACCCTGGAAGGAATGTTGTTCAGATTCGGTGAAGGTATCTGGAGTATCAAAACCGTTAATAGCAATAGTCTATGGCAACAGCAGGAAAAATACTACCTGCAACCACTCAGCGATGACGATGAACTGAAATATGAAAAGCTGATGGCACAGATGAAGCGACTGAATGAACTGGCATACAGCAATAAAGAGATACAGACCGATTTGTACCTATATATGATAACCAAACTCTTTGGTGAATACAAAGGGGTACTCACAGAACAACAGTATAAAGACATTATCAAACAGATATACCCTTTCTCATATCGTGAGACGACCGCAGAGCAAAGGCGTATATTAGAGAAATATACCAAGGAACTGAGTAAATATGTGCGGAAAATGCCCACCGGTACTGTCTGGGCATTCAGTAATAACATTAGTATCTGGACAAATCCTGAGAATGAAAAAATGTTAGAACTACAGTATGACCTTGGTAAGGACACCCTCCCTCAAGCAGAAGTGAAACTCACAGGAGAAACCACTTCCTCGGTAACAGTATTCCCGTGTTTCCCATCTATGCATCCTATCAAAGTATTACCCGACATAGGACGGTTCACCATAAGGGAGATGCTCATCAAAGACCAGATATTTGAAGTACGGGACCAACAGGGTAACAAAATCGCACTCTTTGCCGACAGCCTCCCCACTATGGTAAACCTCGAAGACATGACAGTCGTAGGCTCTCCATTGAATATGCGTTTTGCCGAAACACAACGCCAGCTAAAAGCTTTGGAGCGGGATCTGAGGAAGTATGTCTGTTATGATGCCGATGGAGAAATCATTGTGATGGATAATGATGGTTATGAACGGCTGCTTGCTGAAGCCCACCAACTGATCCTAAAGATTATCGACGAGAATGCCGATACCCTGATACCCGCCTGGTATCTGGCCAACAACTTTACCGCCATGAGCCACTACGAGCTTTCTCACCGTCTCCGCAAAGATCTTCCCTACGCCAGTCATATTGCCGTACAGCCCGTATGGAAATACTGCGAGGGTTTGGAGAAACGTCAAGAAGGGAAAATGTTTACCGATGCCGTTTGTATAGACACCAACGGAGTAAGTCATCAACTGAGTGAATACATTGGCAAAGGCGACTATGTGGTACTGCAGTTCTGGGAAGAACGCAACTGGACCGCCCATAGTGGATGCAAGGCCATGAACCAGATTGCCAAGGATCATCGTGGCAAGAACATCCGGGTAATAGGCATATCGCTTGACACTAACAAGGAAACGTGGAAGCAATATATCAAAGATCGTAAACTAATCTATGAGCACCTGACGAACCCCTCCACCGATGGTATTGATAGATTGGAGGATGATGTGGTGAAGGCATACGGTATCACGTCACTGCCGGAGACGATCATCTTCGATCCTCAAGGCCGCATCATCAAAAGTGGACTGGCTAAGGAGCGACTAAAGAAATATGTAAATACCTTGAATTTGAATTAATAATTTTTGTAGAAATAACCTAGGTTTTGCATGGGCAGCAGTGATGCTCCCCATGCATTTTTTGTTACTTTCCTGATCATCATTAACAACAAATAAAGCCTGGCGTTTGCCAGGCTTTAATGATTTTATATAATTAGAAAAGAATTATTTCTTTTCTGCAGTTGCCTCTTTCTTCTCTTCTTTCTTGGCAGCATTCTTCTTGTAAGCCTTGTTCAGACCGGCAATCACCTCGTTGGTGATATCGTAAGCCTTGTCTGCGAAGAGGATATTGTCACCTGCCTTAGAGAGAATCAGAGAGTAATTCTTATCCTTATTATATTTTGCCAGATAATGCTGGATAGAGTCACGCAAAGCCTCATTGAACTTGTCGGTCTCTGCCTGGAACTCACTACCCAAACGCTGCTGCAGTGCCTGCAAGTCAGCCTGTTGTTTCTGCAAACCGGCATTCACAGCCTCAGCCTGCTGCTGGGTGTATTTGTTATTCTGCAAATCTTGCTGGAACTTATTGGCAGCAGCCTGCAGGTTCTGTCCTTTCTGAGCGATGGTATTCTGGATGTTTTGTCCTTTCTTCTGCAGGATCTGTGAATACTCCTTGCAGAACTCATACTGTGACATGATTGAGTCAACCTCTACGAAAGCAATCTTCAATTCACTGGTGGTAGGAGCGGTCTCTGACTTCTCATCTACCTTCGGGGCTTGCTTATTGCAAGCGGTCATGGCAAAAAGGGCTGCCACAGCCATCAGAAATGTCTTTTTCATTTTCTCTTTATTTTAATGCTATTAATATGCTTTATTCTGTGCTCTTGCCTCACGGTCCTGATCCATCACGCAATGAATACCACGGTCTTGCATCGCTTTGCTGTCATGGATATGCTGTGACTCAAAGCGGCCGTCTTTCTTGAAAATCACCTTGACAGATAATAATGCTACGCAAATAGCAATAATTAACACCGTAAAGAGCAGAGTTCTTATCATTTTTTGTAAATTTGCAGTGCAAAGGTACGAATTTATTTTTAACAACGCTATAAATTCTGAGAAATAATGAATAAAAGTGATTTAAAACCTGCTTGCGTCTTTGAACAGTTCGCAAGAATTAACCAAATTCCTCGTCCTTCCAAAAGAGAGGAAAAGATTATCGAGTACTTGAAAGAGTTCGGTAAGAGTCATCAACTGGAGACTTTGGTAGATGAGACCGGTAACGTGCTCATCCGTAAGAATGCTACTCCGGGTTATGAGAATCGTGAAACGGTGGTTATCCAAAGTCACATGGATATGGTGTGTGACAAACTGGTGGATGTGGAGATTGACTTCGACAACGATCCCATCCAGACTTATGTTGACGGTGAGTGGCTGAGAGCAAAGGGAACCACCTTAGGTGCCGATGATGGTATCGGTTGTGCCATCGAGTTGGCTGTGCTCGACTCCGACGATATTGCTCATGGTCCTATCGAGTGTCTGTTTACCCGTGATGAGGAAACGGGACTCACCGGTGCCTTCGGTATCCAACCGGGATTCATGACTGGCAACATGCTTATCAACCTCGACAGCGAGGATGAGGGACAGTTCTTCATCTCATGTGCCGGTGGTAAGACCACACAGGCAACCTTCCGTTATGAGCGTGAGAATGCTCCCGAGGGATATTTCTTCATGAAGATAGCCGTGAAAGGTTTCAAGGGCGGACACTCCGGTGATGATATCGAGAAGAAACGCGCCAATGCCATCAAGGTGCTGGCTCGCTTTATCTACAAAGAGATGGAGAAGTGCGACGTGCGCGTGGTTTCTTTCAACTCTGGTAAGATGCACAATGCCATTCCACGTGACGGACAGGTAGTCTTCGCAGTGCCTAATGACTGTAAAGAAACCGTACGTGCTGACTGGAATATCTTTGCTGCAGATGTTCAGGAGGAGTATCATGTGTCTGACACAGCCATGGAGTTCTTCCTGGAGAGCACCGAGGCTGTTCCTGTCATTGAGAAACAGGTAGCACAGAACCTTATCCGCACCCTGCAGGCTATCGACAATGGTGTCTTTGCAATGTGTCAGGATGAGGCTATCTCTTGGTTGGTAGAGACATCCAGCAATGTAGCCAGTGTTCAGTCGGCAGAGAACGAGTGTGTTGTTGTTGCCTCACAGCGTTCTAACGTGATGAGTAACCTGGAGAATATGGGTAACACCGTGAAGGCACTGTTCCAGTTGGCTGGTGCTGAAGTGAAACAAGGTGACGGTTATCCGGCATGGAAGATGAACCCCAACAGTAAGCTCACCGACCTTGTTGTGGAGACTTACAAGAAACTCTTTGGTAAGGAGCCCGTCGTAAAGGGTATCCACGCCGGATTGGAG
>JAEEZP010000002.1 GCA_016291915.1 Prevotella sp.
ATGGTAGATGCGATGACCACCTACGGAGCTGACTCCTTTGCCGGACGACTGAGTTGTATCTTCCAGGGAAGTACCGACACCACCTTCTATATCTTAGCCGTTTACTTCGGCAGTGTGGGCATTAGATACACCCGTCATGCAGTAACCTGCGGACTGTTGGCTGATCTTGCCGGCATCATCGCCGCCATCTTCATCGCCTACTTCTTCTTCGGGGGGTAATATAAAGTGAAGAGTGAAGAATCATGAATAAACTGCATTATGGCAAATCTGAAATCATTAGCTAAGGATACCGCGATATACGGACTATCGAGCATTGTCGCCCGGTTTATCAACTATCTGTTAGTGCCCATACAGACAGCTCGCTTTGCTGCCTCAGGGGGTGAGTACGGCATCATCACCAATGTATATGCCTATGTGTCGCTGCTCATCATCCTACTGACCTTCGGTATGGAGACGACTTTCTTCCGCTTTATGAGTAAAGAGGGAGAAGATCCGAAGAAAGTCTATTCCACCACGCTGACCATGCTCTTGATGAGCACCGTCATCTCGATAGTGTTGGTGATAACGTTCCTGCACCCGATAGCGGCCGCAGCCGGTTATGCCGATCATCCGGAGTATGTAGCCGTGATGTTCATCACCGTGGCTATCGATGCTTTCACAGCCATTCCCTTTGCCTATCTGCGTTATCTGCACAGACCCATCAAGTTCGCCGCACTGAAAATCATCAACATCCTGTTGAATATCACGTTGAACATCCTCTACCTCATCGTGCTGCCAGCCCTCCAGTGGGATCCCTTCGGCATCTACGACGAGCAGTTCACCCTCAACGTGGCCTTCGTCTTCTATATCAACCTTTTCTGTACCTGCGCCACATTGTTGATGTTGTGGAAGGAATGGGGAGGCAAAGAGTTTAAGATTGACAAACCAACGTGCAAACGGATGCTCAGTTATACCTGGCCGCTACTCGTCATGGGACTGGCGGGACAACTCAACCAAGCTGCCTCGCAGATTCTCTTCCCGTATCTCTTCGACGGTTCACAGGAAGAGGCACGTGCCCAGCTCGGCATCTATGGTGCCTGTATCAAGATTGCCATGATCATGGTGATGATCACACAAGCCTTCCGGTTTGCTTATGAGCCGTTTGTCTTCGGAAAGTCGAAAGACAAAGACAACCGCGATACCTATGCCCAAGCGATGAAATTCTATCTGATCTTCACACTGCTGGCATTCCTGGCAGTGATGGGTTATCTGAATATCCTGAAGTATCTGATTGGCAAGAGCTACTGGGAGGGATTGCGCGTTGTGCCTATCGTGATGGCTGCTGAGATCATGTTCGGTGTGTTCTTCAACCTGTCCTTCTGGTATAAGCTGACAGACAGGACCATCTGGGGAGCCTACTTCTCCGGTATCGGTGCCATCGTCCTGATCACCATCGATATCCTGCTCATTCCGAAATACAGTTATATGGCCTGTGCTTGGGCAGGATTTGCAGCATACTGCACATCGATGCTGCTCTCCTATTTCATCGGACAGCGTTATTATCCCATCACCTATCCCATCAAGGATATGGTCATCTATACCCTCCTGGCCATCGTGTTATTCGGAGGAATATTACTGGCGAACGCCAACCTCCCCTTCTGGGGAGCTATCGCCGTCAACACACTGCTCATCCTCCTCTTCATGGCATTCATCATCAAGCGCGATCTGCCGTTGGGCAGCATCCCCGTCATCGGCAGATATTTCAAGAAATAATCCTACTGATACTATATAATGTATATTCACTAAAATCAATTATAACATGAAAAGATTTCTATTAGCTACATTCACATTCATTACTGCCATGACAGCAAAGGCAGACGAAGGAATGTGGACACTCTACAATCTGCCTGAAGCTGTGTACAAACAGATGCAGGCTGAAGGGTTCACCATGCCCTACGACCAACTCTACAGTAGCAACAACGCTATTAAGAACTGTGTGATCAACTTCTCCGGCTATTGCTCCGGCGTGGTGGTCTCTCCCAACGGTTTGGTCTTCACCAATCACCACTGTGGTTTTGAGAGCATCCGCAGTCACTCCACGGTGGAGCATGACTACATGCTGAACGGTTTTATCGCCAACAGTTATGAGGAAGAACTGCCGAATAAGAATATGTTCGTCAGTTTTATGCGTGAACAATATGATATCACCGACCGCCTCTTCCAGGCTGCCAAGGAGAAGAATATCCCCGACTCCGACTGGGATGGACTGATCGAATCATTCATGCGTCAGATGAACGACTCGGTGAAGAAGATCGACAAGACACTGCATGTAGAGATACAACCTTTCTACGAAGGTAATAAATACTATGCTACTGTCTATCAGTTGTTCCCCGACGTACGCTTGGTGTTCGCCATTCCCAAGTCGATGGGTAAGTTCGGTGGTGAGACAGACAACTGGATGTGGCCGCGCCAGACATGCGACTTCTCCGTCTTCCGTATCTATGCCGATCCCAAGACCAACGGTCCTGCCGAGTACAGCAAAGACAATGTGCCTTATCATCCGAAATCATGGTCACCCGTCAGCATGCAGGGATATAAAGATGGTGACTTCTCCATGACCATCGGTTATCCCGGTTCTACCAACCGTTATCTGAGCAGCTACGGTATCCGTCAGATGCGTGAGGCAGAGAACAGCACCCGTGCCCAGGTTCGTGGTGTCAAGCAGGAGGTGATGAAGAAACATATGGATGCCTCAGAGGCTGTACGTATCAAGTACGACAGTAAGTATGCGCAGAGCTCCAACTACTGGAAGAACTCCATCGGCATGAACAAATGTATCGATTCCATCGGCATTATCCGTCAGAAAGCGGAATACGAAGAGAAGATCCGTGCCTTCCAGGATAAGACCGGTTATCTGAAAGGACAGCTCGACTTCGGTAAGATGAAGCAGTTGTATGATGAGGTACTGGAGCCTACCCGCACCATGTATTATTTCTACGAGACCTTCCGCCGTACCAACGAACTGACCACCCGTGCGATGAGAGTGAATTCCGCCGGCTATGAGCTGAAAGGACCGGAGGGTAATCCCAAGAAACAGTATTTCGAGATTCCCGACAACAGTGATGAGTGGGATGAAGCCCTCGACAAAGAGGTGTTAGCCGTATTGCTGAAGAACTACAAAGAGAATGTTCCCGAGAAGAATCTGCCCGATTTCTATCAGACCATCAGTAAGAAATATAAAAACGACTATACGAAATATGTGAACGACGTATATAAGAAGTCGTGTCTGATGAAGGGTAAGAAGATCTTCCCCAACAAGAAGAAGTATCTGAAAGACATGGGCGTGAAGATGGGCCTCGACCTGATGGCCTGCATCGGTGAGATGCAACAGGTGCTTCCTGAGAAGGTACAGCAGATAGCAGAACAAGAGAAATACCTCTGTGCCGCCAAGTTGCGCATGGAAGAGGATATGCCTCACTACAGCGATGCTAACTTCACCATGCGTCTGAGCTACGGACAGGTGGGTGAATATCTGCTGAACGGTAAGCCCTCCGGCTATTACACCACGGCAGAGAGTATCGTGGAGAAGATGAAAAAAGCCGATTTGATCGAGGAATACTATGCTGAGCCTATCATGCATGAACTGCTGGGTGCAAAGGACTTCGGTAAATATACCGATCCGAGAACCGGCAAGATGCAGCTGTGCTTCCTCACCAACAACGACATCACCGGTGGTAACAGCGGTTCACCGATGTTTAACGGTAAGGGCGAGCTCATCGGACTGGCCTTCGACGGTAACTGGGACAGTCTGTCGAGTGATATCTTCTTCGACACGCAACTGGCCCGTTGTATCGGTGTTGACATCCGTTTCGTCTTGTTTATGATGGACAAATGGGGACATGCCGACCGTCTGATCAAAGAGATTAACGCTAAATAATCCATGTAGTATGAAGAAAATTGCAACGATCCTTATCCTATCACTCATTCCTTTGCTGTCTGTAGCACAGCAAAGGAGTGAATATATCGACCTGCAGGGCAACTGGATGTTCTCCCTGGATCCTGAAGGCAGCGTAACACCTAACACCCGTCTTGTTGATGAGATACGCCTGCCCGGTACGACAGACACCAACCGGAAGGGAAATGTTCTTAAGGATACGTTGCAGACAGGACATTTGTCACGTCTCTACGCGTACGTCGGCAAAGCCTGGTATAAACGGTATGTTGACATTCCGGAGAACTGGAAGAACAAACGTATTGTGCTCTTTATGGAGCGCACCAAACCATCCACCGTCTTTATCGACGGGAAGGAAGTGGGGTCACAAAACAATATCTCCACCCCTCAGGAATATACGTTGACAGACTTCCTCAAACCGGGAAGGCACATACTGACGGTGATGATCGACAACAGTGAGCATAGGGTTCCTAAGCAGCTTATCAGCAACTCCCACGCTTATACGGAAGACACCCAGACCAACTGGAACGGCATGCTGGGGAAAATTCTGCTGAAAGCCGCTGACCCGCTGTATATCGAAGACATACAGTTCACCGTGGATGGCACACAGAAAACACTGAATATGGACACCCGACTGAGAGGGGCCATCAAGAAAAAGATCAACCTTAAATATTTACTGATCCCCTGGGGGGCTGACTACGGCATTGTCGTAGCCCAGCAGGAGATACAACCGACGAAGGAGACACAGCATCGCATCACGCTCACCTACCGCAATGACAGTCTGGACCTATGGAGTGAGCATCACCCCACCCTCTACCGTATGCGTGTGGAGATAGATAACGGTGATGCTAAGGAGAAGGTCTTCGGACTAAGAACCTTCCATACGAAAGGTACACAGTTCTTTATCAACGACAAGCTCACCTTCCTAAGGGGAAAGCACGATGCCTGCGTGTTCCCCCTCACCGGTCATGTGCCCATGGATATCAGTTCGTGGCGACGTTACATGCAGATATGCAAGGGTTACGGCATCAACCATATCCGTTTCCACTCGTGGTGCCCACCCGAGGCTTGCTTCCTTGCTGCCGACATCGAGGGTGTTTACCTGCAGCCGGAACTTCCCTTCTGGGGAAAGTTTGACAAAGCTGATCTGTCACTGATGGATTTCCTGTATAAAGAGGGTATGAACATCCTACTCACCTACGGGCATCATCCCTCGTTCGTGATGTTCGCCTTGGGTAACGAACTGAGCGGAGACATCGATGCGATGAAGAGATTCATCAACGGATACCGTAAGATCGATAAGACAAAACTGTACACCTTCGGCTCCAACACCTTCCTGGGATATGGGGGATGGAACGATGAAATGGACTATTTCACCACCTGTCGTAACGGCGGAGAGAAATGGGGCACGTTTGATACGCACACCCGGGGATCCTTCTCTTTTGCCGATGTCTTCGACGGTGGTATCATCAACAGTATGTATCCGAACACGCAGTATTCCTTCTCCAAGGCCATCGCCGGTGTACCCATGCCCGTGATCAGTCATGAGACCGGACAGTTCCAGACCTATCCCGACTATCGTGAGATCAACAAATACAGCGGTGTGCTGTATCCCTATAACCTGAAGGAGTTCCAGAGACGTCTGGAGAAGGCGGGGATGCTCGATCAGGCTCTCGACTTCCACAAAGCATCCGGTGCCTGGAGCCTCCAACTGTATAAGGCAGATATCGAGATGGATCTGCGCACGCCGGGATTCGGCGGTTTCCAACTGCTCGACATCCAGGATTATCCCGGTCAGGGCAGTGCCTACGTGGGAATCCTCGATGCATTCATGGAGAGTAAAGGACTCACCACCCCGATGGAATGGCGCCAATGGTGCAACGACGTGGTGCCCCTGCTACTCTGGAAAGGCTACACCTGGAACAACGACGCATGGGAGGGAACCGTCCAGATAGCCAACTACGGGGAGACATCCTTAAAGGACAAGAAACTGTCGTGGACCATCCGTTATCCCGACGGTCGTGTGCATAGCAGTGAGACATTTACGATCAACAACGACAGCATCGGGCTCTTCACCGCCGCCACTGTGAAAGGCAAACTGAATGACATCCAGAAAGCCACCCGACTGGATCTCGTCTTGCAGATAGAAGGCACACCTTACCGCAACACCTATCCGATGTGGGTTTATCCGGAGAATAAGATCCGGGCTGCCGACACGAAAGGCATCATCATCACGAATACATTATCCGATGAAATCGTGAAAAAACTCCAACAAGGAGCCAAGGTGCTGTATATGCCCGACACCACCTCCATGGGGAAGAACAGAAATGATATCGTCCGTACACAGACCGTGGGAGGACTCTTCCAGACCGACTACTGGAACTATGGCATGTTCAAGACCATATCAGGGAACAACAAGCGTCCGGTAAGTCCCGGCACCTTAGGAATCCTCACCGACCCCAAGCATCCGATCTTTAAGGACTTCCCCACCGACAGTCATACCAACTGGCAGTGGTTCCCCATGATCAAGGCCTCCAACCCTTCTATCCTCGATGAAACCGAGAAAAATTACCGTCCTATCGTACAGGTAATCGATAATATCGAGCGCAACCACAAGTTAGGTCTCATCTACGAGTACAAGGTAG
This sequence comes from Prevotella sp., assembly GCA_016291915.1. Classification (GTDB taxonomy): domain Bacteria; phylum Bacteroidota; class Bacteroidia; order Bacteroidales; family Bacteroidaceae; genus Prevotella. The sequence goes on from JAEEZP010000002.1 coordinate 6,577, forward strand.
GAAAGGGAAAGATTCTCGTCTGCATGTCACCGCTCAATCAACTGCAGCAGTACCCCGAGGCACGACAACTCTACAAGAGTATCCTCCACTACATACAGTCAACAGATTTTTTACCGCAGAGATAAAGGGGAGAGATTATAGGGACAGATCGCATGATTCACACAGAATGATCAATAAGTTCCTATAATCTCAGATCCTTTAAGGGCACGATAAAACTAAAAGATGTTATTTTTAAGTTTCTCCATGCAAGCATTCTTGTTTTTGTTGTTATATATATGTAAAAGTCAATATCTATAAGTCAATATCAACAACAATATAACTATAAGGAAAGGAGGAGATGATGAAACTATTGCAGAAGATAAAACGGATCATTTCAGAGTCTTCGTTCATCGGGATATGTTATCCCGATGTCAGTAATGGCGGATATGCTATCCGCAAATAACCTGAATAACAGAAACGTATATAATGTGTAAAACGGCAATAAACATGGAGCAGCGAACGGTTACTATAAGGAACTTTTTGCGGATCACAAAAATAGTGCAAGTGAGTGCAATGAAAGTTCACTTTCAAATTGCCGAGCGCAGC
>JAEEZP010000069.1 GCA_016291915.1 Prevotella sp.
ATCGTCCATCTGATAAGACCTTGGTGCTCTCCTATGGAGCGCAGCCGGACACATCATCTGGAAAACGGGCGATAACAAAACATCCGTCAAAACGGAAGCATAGTTATCGTACCGACGGTACAAGCCCGTTTGGCGAATGGATCTTTGGACTGCAACATGACATTTATGGGAATTGCCAAAAGGCAGATGCTTCGCATAAACATCATTTTCCTTTATCCTTAATCCTACCGCCCACACCTAAGAGGATATTTCATCCTGACACAGAACCTTCTCATACTCAGCAGCAGAGCCGCAGGGTAGGATAAGGCACTGCTTACAGGAACATGGGCGATGACAGACGCTTTCAATTCCTTAGACAAACGGCTGGCAATCTACGACAAGGCTCCGAAGCATCAGCGGTTTGTCCCTTCCTTGAAAACGACACTCATCCTAATGCCCATGTAGTGAAACATCTCTCTTCCCCATCCCCCAAAATCCGAATTTCCAGATTATAATATTCTTCCGACGTACCAAATACCACTTATTTGGTATATTTTAATAATTTCAAAATAACAACTAAATACACATTTTTCCCCCACAGAGGGGTAAAAACTCAATAAAAGTTGACGTAAAAAAGAAACATACTTGAACAAAGATGAAATCTCATCTGCGTCCTGCGCGTTACGCCTGTTGTCACCCCAATGGTTCATTCCGCTATCTCGTGCCTTTTTTCCTTGCAAAGGTAGGGAGGCTCGTAGCCATGCCAAGTACCAGTCGCACACTCCTTATTTCAGAAAATTTTTGTAAAGCCCAATGGCATTTTCTTTTGGCACAAGACACAAAACAAAATCAAAATTTTATCCGAAATTCCTTGGCGAAGGCTACTCCTTAGCCTCTCTCTCATAAAAGCAAGAAAAATAGGTGATAGCGAAACGAAGTCGATGACGACTGACAACAAAAAGACATAACGGCTGACTTGATGAGAGAATCAAGAAAAGAAAAAAGGTTCAGCTCACTCAGCCGATAACTCAAAAAAACAACAGCAAACAAACACCGAAGGCGACGGAATACAAAAAGCCAACAAACAGTATGAACGTAAATATCAAGTACATCTTCGAGTGCAAGAATGGTTTTAAGTTCGAGCGTGAGACTCCAGAAGAGATTATCCGTATCATGCAGGAGAACTACGATGCCCTGAAGAAGATAGCAACAGGCAACGGAGATTTCTGTAACTACTTCATTGACGCTTCCAACGAGTAGTTCCCCAAGGGTGCAATATGCGCCAGCATAGACGGTACATATAAAGTCTATACATTGAGAACGGAGATAACTCAAATAAAGCAATATTGCAAGTAATATTGTAATAAAACAATAATAACATATAAACATAAGTATTATGGGTAATATCACTATCATCCCGAAACACGTGGACTTCAATGAAGCCATCAAGGAACTCCACAAAAAAATCTGTACTGAGATAGCTTTCATCATGGCAGCTACAGGAGTCAAAGAACTGAACATCTTAGGTGACGCAACAATCAAGATGGAAGACAAGTTCACTGGAGATATAACAGACTGCAAAGTAATGAAGGTCATACTCAAAGGTGGGGATCTTTCTCACGTTGACTATGGAGAAGTGGAAGTGGAACTGAACAGTTTTACATACGACTATAACATCAACATACTGCATAACCAGTATGTCATTCCATGCAGCGTCCAGGAACTGTATGAGACGGTCTTTGAGAAGTGTGTCAAAAACAATGAAAAGAAATAAGAAGGTAACGGGAGGTCTAACCAGCCTCCCACCAAATAAATAATTGTAATGAATACCCAGACCGACAACAACAGAAACTACAAGTACCAGGGCGATAACCCTATAGTAACAGGAGAAAAGGGAAAGTTCCGCTGTTACTATATCAATCACGATGACAAGGCCGTGAGCCGTGTTCTCGAACTGGAACAACTGAGCCATCCGATACTCACCGAAGCAGGGGTAAAGGCATGGATGGAGCGTGATATGGACTGTTACAACCAGAGGTACGGAATAGTTTACATCCAACTGACTGATAAGATCTGCTACCGCCCGATAAGGACTGTATGTGATGCAACAACACTTGATATCTTAGACGGCCAGACCGTTGAAGGATGGTATGACGGTTATGCCGAGGACTGTGAAAAGAACCTCAATAAGATGTTTACAATGATTGCCGCCATCCCCAAGGCACAAATGAAAGGAGAATACTATCCCAATAAGGCCGTCATCGATGCCTATCTGGCAGCGGGTATGATAAACGAGGCAGGACAGCTCAGTGAACACCGTAATGCCATTATCGCACAGCGCGAAGCCGAGGAAAACCGCCGCCGCCAAGAGTCAGAAGAGCGTGAGCGTAAAGCCAAGGAGAAAGAGGCAGCGGAGATAGCACGGCAGATTGCTGAAGAAGAAGAGTCCCTGCGCACCAAAGGACATATCACTGGATGGGGAGTAGTACAATTGTGTGACCGTGAAGGTATCAACATACACCTTCGTACACGTCACAATCTTCTGGAGGTAGTAACCTATTTCGAGGGTGGAGCAGCACACTACAGATATTACGGCAAAAGAAAGCCAAATCTGGACGGTTGTTTCAACACCCTTCGGGAACTGAAAAACAAATTAGGTATAGCAGCGTGATATGGTTATCATCAACGGACATACTTTCTACGAGGAACCTGGTTGTTGTG
>JAEEZP010000070.1 GCA_016291915.1 Prevotella sp.
ATCAAGCGATACTTTCTCTTATGACCACCACCCAAGTAGCGAACGGTCATCTTACCGGTGTTGTTGCGACCACCTGAAGAACGCTTACCGTAAACGAGAGACTTCTCTGGCACGGATGCAGTAATATCCTCGAACGTGCCAATAATCTTGTGTCTTTGACCGGGAGTTACCGGTTTTAATTTACGTACTGCCATTTTATTTAAATATTGCTATAAAAATCAATTGTCTCGCCCTCCTTAAGAGTAACGATTGCTTTCTTGAATGCATTACGCTGACCTCTGATAAGACCAGACTTGGTATAGCGGCTTGAGCGCTTACCAGCATAACGCATTGTATTCACGTCAACTACTGTAACATTGTAGAGGTCCTCGACTTCTTTCTTAATCTGGAGTTTGTTAGCCTCTGGACGAACAACAAAGCCATAGCGGTTTGCCATCTTGTCTGTCATATTGGTCATCTTCTCAGTAACCAATGGTTTGATAATAAATGCCATTTTCTAATCTCCTCTTTTTACTTTGTTAAGACACCGTCGATAATATCCAGCGACTTCTCTGTAATAACCATCACGTCAGCATTCAGGATCTTATATGCATTGATCGTGTCTGCCATCATGACGTCTGCGCGCTGCAAGTTACGAGCCGACAAATACACATTCTTATATAAGCCTGGCATAACGAGAAGAATCTTCTTTCCGTCAACCTTCAGGTTCTTTGCCATGTTGATGAACTCCTTAGTCTTGGGAGCCTCAAAGTCGAAATCTTCAATAACAACGATAGCATTCTCCTGTGCTTTGTATGAGAGAGCACTCTTGCGAGCGAGCACCTTTACTTTCTTATTCAGCTTTGTACGATAGTCACGAGGCTTCGGACCGAATACGCGTCCACCACCTACCAATACCGGTGAGTTGATATCACCACGACGTGCACCACCGCTACCCTTCTGGCGGATGAGCTTACGTGTAGAACCAGCATGCTCACTACGCTCCTTAGACTTAGCTGTTCCCTGACGCTGGTTGCCCAGATACTGTTTTACGTCAAGATAAAGAACATGATCATTGGGCTCAATGCCGAAGATAGATTCGTTTAACGTAACCTTTCTTCCGGTCTCCTGACCTTTGATATCTAATACGTTAACTTCCATTACTTGTTGATTAAAACGGTTGAACCTTTACATCCAGCAACACTACCCTTAACAATAATCAGGTTGTTCTCTGGGATAACTTTTAACACTCTGAGGTTCTGAGTAGTCACTCTGTCACCTCCCATTTGGCCTGCCATACGCATGCCCTTGAATACTTTTGCTGGATAAGAACAAGCACCAATAGATCCCGGCTTGCGAGCACGGTCGTCCTGACCGTGTGTTGCCTGACCTACACCACCAAAACCATGACGCTTCATAACGCCCTGGAATCCTTTACCCTTAGAAGTACCTACAACATCCACGAACTGTGTGTCGTTGAAGATTTCCACTGTGATAGTGTCACCGAGGTTGTACTCCTCATCAAACTTGAACTCGGCCAAGTGCTTTTTCGGTGTTGTACCTGCTTTTGCAAAGACGCCCATCATTGGTTTGGAGGTGCGCTTTTCCTTAGCCTCACCAAAACCCAACTGAACAGCCTTATAACCGTCTTTCTCAACGGTCTTTACCTGAGTTACAACACAAGGACCAGCTTCGATAACAGTGCACGGTACATTTTTACCGTCGGCACTGAAAACGGATGTCATTCCGATTTTCTTTCCTAATAATCCTGGCATTTCAGTCTTTAATTTAAAAAATAATGTATAGAATATAATTTTGTTTCTTTTTAAGTGCTATCACTCTTTCTTACACACACAAAACACTTAAAAAGAAACAAGCTCACTTCTTCGCAATTGAAGGTTAAGTTGCTCTTTACCAGTGTATTGATAGCATAAAGCCAGCGCAATACGCACTTTTGCGGATGCAAAGGTACACATTATATATGATTCCCACAAATATTTTTAAGATAATTTATACTTAGGGAAGTAATAAAAAAGGTTAAAAGTGCTCATTTGGACATTTTAAGCGCTACGGCACGCTTCATCGGATGATACATCCGAACTAATATCGTCAAACTACATGTCTTATTTTAATAAGACAAACATACAAAAGGTACTCTAGGAACTAAACTTATGTACCCGAAAAACTAAGTACCGGTACCCGCGATTACCCAGTTAATATATAGGAAAAAGGAGATCCCCCAAAAAGAGAATCTCCTTTATTCTATATTGATTACTCAATAATCAAACTATACTTTGATCTCAACCTCAACACCACTGGGGAGCTCGAGCTTCATCAGTGCGTCAACGGTCTTGGCTGTTGAGCTGTAGATGTCGATCAGACGCTTGTAGTCTGACAACTGGAACTGCTCGCGTGCTTTCTTGTTAACGAATGTTGAACGGTTAACAGTGTAGATGCGCTTGTGAGTTGGGAGTGGAATAGGACCACTGACGATAGCACCTGTGGCTTTAACAGCCTTAACGATTTTCTCTGCTGACTTGTCTACTAATTTGTGATCGTAGCTCTTCAGCTTGATTCTGATTTTCTGACTCATTATTACTTTTATTTATTAATTAATATAATAAGGTGGTATTCTAAAGAGTCATATGCTCAGAGATACCACCCATGATTGATTATACCAAATCCATACGCCCACCAGCTTCCTCCAATACCGCACGTGCGATGCTTGAAGATACCGGTGCATGGTGATCATACTCCATAGAACTGGTTGCACGACCAGAGGTGATGGTACGCAGAGCAGTTACATAACCGAACATCTCTGCCAGTGGAACCATCGCCTTCACGATACGGGCACCGCTACGAGCCTCTTCCATACCTTCAATCTGACCACGACGCTTGTTCAGGTCACCGATCACGTCACCCATGTTCTCCTCAGGTGTTACTACCTCAAGTTTCATAACAGGCTCCATCAATACAGGACCGGCCTTCACGCAGGCGTTCTTATAGGCATTGCGTGCAGCAAGCTCGAAAGACAACTGATCAGAGTCAACCGGGTGATAAGAACCGTCGATCAAGGTAACCTTCAGAGAATCTACCGGGTAACCACCCAGCACACCATTCTTCATAGCATCCTCAAAGCCCTTCTGGACAGCGGGGATAAACTCCTTAGGAATATTACCACCCTTTACCTCATTGACAAACTGTAGGCCACCATTCTCCTTAATATCGTAATCGTCATCAACCGGACCGATATTCACGATAATATCAGCGAACTTACCACGACCACCACTCTGCTTCTTGTAAACCTCACGGAGGTTGACAGTCTTGGTGATAGCCTCTTTGTAGCTCACCTGTGGCTTGCCCTGGTTACACTCAACCTTGAACTCACGACGCAGACGGTCGATGATAATATCCAAGTGAAGCTCACCCATACCAGAGATTACGGTCTGACCGCTCTGCTCATCGGTACGTACGGTGAATGTAGGATCCTCCTCAGCCAACTTAGCAAGACCATTGTCAAGCTTAGCGATGTCAGCCTGACTCTTCGGCTCTACAGCGATAGAGATCACGGTATCGGGGAATGTGATGCTCTCGAGAACGATCGGATGACCTTCATCACAGAGTGTATCACCAGTACGGATATCCTTGAAACCTACACCGGCACCGATATCACCTGCCTCGATGCACTCCATTGGCTGCTGCTTGTTAG
>JAEEZP010000071.1 GCA_016291915.1 Prevotella sp.
CGTGGGTGTTGTCCGTCAGCAGGTATATTTTTTACGGTGTCTTTCTTTACGGTATCATTCGAAAAGACAAATGATTCATTACTTCGATATAAGGAAGAAGCTGATACTTCACCCTGTATTAAAAACAAAGCAGCAATTGCCAAAAAAATGGTTCTCATACAATAATTTTTATTCATCTGTATTCAATGTTAGATTCGGATTTCTCTCGCGGGCACTCCGTGGGAACGGAATTATATAAAGCCTTGAGTCGGGACGCAAAGTGTAAGTTTGGGGCTGCATACCCTCTGTCAACTGTGGATAGACATGTGTGACAGTCTTGGCATATTCTGGTTCTGTATTAAGTCGTTTCAGATCCCAGAAACGGTGGAAGCCAAACAGCAACTCCTTGCGCCGCTCTGTAATAATCTGTTCCATAGCCTCTTTTGTATTAGACGCACTGACAGTCGTAGCGTCAAATCCTTTTATACGTTTCTCACGTATTTTAGACACTGTTGACATAGCACCGTTTATATCACCTTGACGAGCTTGACATTCAGCCTTAATCAGATAAACTTCGGCCGTACGCAGACCGACGGTGGAATAATAGAAACGGTTAAGTGTAGCTCCTGAAAGCCAGCAAGAGGCACCTACTCCGGCATCAAAATAATAAGCATAAGCACCTGCCCCGTTATTATTTTGGAAGAAGAGGGCATAACGCTGGTCATTCTTCTGATCGAAGAGATCCGTAAGTTCCTTGCTGATTTGTCCATAGTTGTACATCAATGTTCCGGTAAAGCCTACCGAAGAAGTTGTTGGATCGAGCACTTCAGGATTCCCTGACTTACCACCAGTGTAGCGATAGTTTGTATTACTTGTCACTTTGCTGATTGTCGTGTAGTCAACCAACTCACCGTTCAGTCGTAGACTCTCGTCAGCTGCTTCTTCAGCTTCTTTCCAGTCGTGATGGAAAAGACAGACAAGAGCTTTCAGTCCGTAGCCATAAGCCAGCGAGGGATGTCCTGCAATATCGGGAGTCTCCTGGAGATAGGGTAGTGCTGCATCGATATCATTTTTGATAAAGGTGTACACTTCTTCGACGGAAGACTTACTTGGTGTTGCCTCCAAATCATATTTGTCCATGATAGCGATACCTCCGTCATTTGCTGCCGTAGCAGGATTGTAGGCTTTCGCATAGGTATTCACCACCACGAAATGCTCCCAGGCTCTCAACAGTCGTGCCTCCGCCATTCCCAACTGCTTTATTCTTTCGTCACCGACACTGTTCATGATATTGTCGATAACGATATTGTAGCGCAAGATGTACTTATAAGCATTCTCATAAAGATTATTCTGAGCCAGTTGTGTACGGTCGGCATTCTCGTTGAAGGTATAGTTGATACCATCGAGAGTTGTATTCTCATTACCCATGATTTTCGACTCCTTGCAATATTGTTCATCGGTAAGCAAGGCATAACAGGTAGGCCAGTATGTGCGGTTGGGCATGAGCACCAACTCATAGTAGGTATAGGCAGAATCGACAGTGACGGCTCCCTTAGGTGTGATGTCGATATAATTGTCGCAAGCCGTAAATGATGCAACGACTGCAAACATGATAATATATATAATCTTTTTCATTTTGTATAGACTGTTAGAAAGGTGAGTTAGAAACTGGTTGAAAGTCCGATAGAGAATGTGCGTGGCTGGTTGACCACACGCGTACCAGTGCCCAGACTGTAAGATTCAGGGTCGATATCACTGCCTGCCTTGCTCCAATAGAACAGGTTATTAGCCTGAAGCGTCAGGCGCAGATTGCTCAACCTCAGTTTTTTACAAACGGACTGCGGCAGATTGTATGCTAAATTGATGCTACGCAATTTCAGATAGTCTGCATCCTTAACCTGCTTGTCAGAATACTTCCACCATCCAGACAAATCACTGGCGTACTGCTGTGCTGTCTCATCCATGTCGAGATACATACGCACACCGTTGTTGTTAGCTGTTGTCCAACGGTCCAGGATATGTGTGCTACGCATGTAATAACCACTCTCGCTAAGGTCAGCCACATCCATTCGCAGTTTATTGCCACCGGCATATACGAGCAATGCATTCAGTTCGAATCCCTTGTAACGCAGATTCAAACCTAATGAGCCATTGTAGGTAGGTGTAATGGTTCCCATATTCACCAACGCATCTGTTCCCTTTAACGTTGTAGAATTGGTGAAACTCTTCATATTGCCGTTTTCATCAAACTCAGCCATCTCATGACCGTCAGCATCGAGAATAACAGGATATCCATTAACCACCCGTCCTAAACGGTATGCCCAAAGGGTGTTGTAGCTCTCACCTTTCTTGAAATAGTTTGTGGGCGACAGGATATAGTTATTGGCTATCCAGTTGGGATCTTCATCAACAGCTATCACCTTATTCTTATTAACAGCATGTGTAAGTGTCACTGAGAAGCCCCAATCAGCAGTATTGATGATATTGCCGGTTATTGAGAACTCCAGACCACGGTTGCGGATCTCACCATTATTGACCACGCGACTGTCAGTACCTAATGTTGAGTCCATGAAACGACGCACCAGCAAATCTTTTCCATGACGGTTGTAATACTCGATATTACCACGGATGTAATTCTTGAAGAGACGGAAATCAACACCGATATTCGTTGTAGCTGTCTTCTCCCAGCGCAGTTTGGGATTAGGCAGATCATCACCGTCATACTCCAGATAATTCAATCCACCACCCATCGGTTGCAGACTGGTACTCATCTTCTTATACTTGGCTACAAAATAGGTGGTGCTCGACTGATCAACGTTACCGTTTACACCATAGGAAGCACGTAACTTCAAATAAGTCAACCATGACTCTGCTGACTTCAGAAATTTCTCTTCACTCAAAGTCCATCCTGCACCAACCGACCATAACGGATGTTTCTGCTCACGTGTGTCAAGTCCGAAAAGATCGGCCTCATCCCAACGTATACTGGCAGAGACATTGTATTTATAATTGTAAGAATAGTTTCCTGTAATATAGTACGATGCATAACGATGCTTAACATCTGTCTTTGTCACTGAAGGACTCGCCAGTTTTACTGTTGAACCTGTCAGCAGACTCTCAATGCCCGTTGTTGCCAAGGTTTCCCAATCCATACGACTACCAGTGAGTGACTGGGAATTGTAACCATAAATGCGTTCTTCCATCGTGGGAGGCGTATGACTCTCACGGAATTCCAAACCTGTCGCTGCATTTATTGTGTGTCCGCCTTCTAATGTCTTATCAAAACTCAACTGATTACGTAAGGTGTAACGTTTCGATGAAGAATTGAACTGATTGTAACGACTACCATCGGGCAGATGACTAACACCATTGGTGTCGATCATGGCATTATGCGTCATGCGCATCATATAGCTGTCTTTATCACTCAATAATTCGCGCTTGAAATCTGTCCATTCATATTGATACAGGAACGAATACTTGAACATATCCAAGAACTTGATGTCTGCACTCACGAACGGACGGATACGGGTACGACGCTCATTCTCGATATTCTCGTTCAATACTTCTAACGGGTTGAAAGAAAACGGTCTGAAGGATGGATGATCAGCAAAATTATTCACCACCGTCCCGTTAACTGCCGAGCCGGCATACCCGGAATAGTTGGCATAAGGTAATGCTACAGGGTTTCCTTGATCATCGCAAATAGCGGTATATGGGTCGAATGACTCCTGGGTAAATGTTGTCTCCGGTGATGAGGATTTCGACATACGCATGTCAATACCGGTATTCAGCGTCATCCATTTCTTCAGGTTGAAACTCGACTTGAAATAGAGGCTGAATACATTACTGTTATCGTTCACCATACGATCTTTGCTATGCTCATAGTTGAACGACACATATTGGTTACTGCGTCCTGTATGACTGGTCATCGACACATTATAACGTTGTGTAAGAGCCGTGCGCCACATGTTATCACGAAACTGATCGTAATAGTTTACATTACGCCACTTGGCCAATGTCTGGTTTACATCAGCATCAGTAATAACACCCTCAAATTGATCACGATAAAGCTGGAACAATGGCTTATAATAATTAGGTGTGGTGAAATAGTTGGCTTCGCCGCCAGCCTTAGCCACTGCTGCCTTGTACATTTCTGTTTGGAAGTCAATCACATCACCGGTCTCAGCATAGTGCATACTCTTGAAATCCGGTTTGGTGCTGATAAACCAGTCGGCATTCACATTCACACGAACACCGTTTTCCTTGCCTTGTTTAGTACTGATCACAATGACACCATTGGCAGCCAATGCTCCATAGATACTGCTGGCAGCAGCATCTTTCAAGACTGTCACTGACTCCACATCGTAAGGATTGATCTCATCGAGTGTCATGCTTGTTGGAATATTGTCAATGACAATGAGCGGTTGTGTACCCACGTTGGTAGATAATGTTCCTACACCACGCAGTATCGGATTACTCTCACCTGTATTGGGGTTAATGTCAAATCGAAGACCAGCTACCTGTCCCTCTAAAGAACTGAGCAAGTCTTTATGCATCTGCTGTGTCAGTTTCTTACTGTCAACATATCCAAAAGAACCGGTGGCATTTGTGCGTTTGATGGTCTGATAACCCGTTACCACCACGTCACCAAGTACTGACTCATCATCTTCCATAATAAAATTCACCACTCCCTCTAATTCACTTTTTGCTTCAAGGGTACGTTTTCCGATGAAAGTCAAGGTAATATCGTCACCGGCACCCCGACATGGTAATATAAAACGTCCATCCCTGTCGGTCACAACATTTCGCTTGGTCGTCAGATTACGCACGACAACACCGCTCATAGGAGCATTGGTTTCATCACATACGTATCCACGCATTATTTTTGTAGGTGTCGTTTGTTGCGTTGTGGCTTTCTTTTGCGCATTCTGCGCAAATAGAGGCGTCACGCTAAGACATCCTAACAGCATGGCTATAGCCATCACTATCGTCTTCATGTTATTAGTTGTAGGAAACATATAAAAGGTATTAGGTTAACAATTGTTTAAATACGATTGCAAAGTTACAAATATTATTTTATAAATGGGAATAAATCCATATGTTTTTGCGTTTCGTATAAAAAATAAAGGGGAAATATTCATTATTCTTTTCAAACACAATCTACTCATATGTCGGAAAGCATTATATTTATACAGATTTTTAGTGACCTTTTCTATCGGAAAACATGTTCTTTTCCCATAGAAATAATCACTTTTTCTATCGGCATTGATACACTTTTCCAAAGAAGACTGCGACAGTTTTCTATCAATACAGAAACCGATAGTAAAACAATAGGTTTCTGATAAATAAAAAGACGGAAGGATGACTCCTCCCGCCGTGTGACTTGACTAGGTCAAGGTATATGTCGATGCAACTAACGTGTTTCTTATTTCTATTGCAAAGATATACCTTTTACAACCTGTATCAAAGAGATTTTTCCTAAAGAAAAAAGGGAAATCCCTAAACGATTGGGGAATTTCCCTTTTAACTGCCTTTCATATCTTATATCGCCGGTACGATTACCGTCTCTGTACCTGCCGGTGGCGGTTCTTTCTGTGAAGGTTCTGCCGGTGTCTCAGGGGTAACTTTCGGTTCCTCCACAGCAGGCTGATCTTCCACTTTTGGTTGATCCTGTGGGGCTTCGACCTTGGTGGTATCCCGACGTACAACCTTCTTCTTTACCGGTTCAGGCTCCATCTCAAAAAGATTCATCGTCTTGGTATTCAGACGATAACGTTTGAGAGGAACTTCCTCATCTTTATTGGATGGTTTCGTGGTAACAACAGAAAGAATGATCGACTCCTCATCAGGAGTAAGTTGTGCCTGTTGAATACCTTGCAGATCTTCTCTGTCATCGAAATAAACCTGCACTTCACTGTTCAGTTGTGTAAGATCTACTTCTTCCAACATCTTACTGGCAGCATTGAACTTCATCAGATGGCCACTGTTCAGATAGAACAACGAATGACGGTCATCGGTAAAACGAGCCACCATCTGAGAACCTTGCGGCATAACGGCAACAAAACTGTCAAGCACTTCGTTCAATGCCAGTTTATGATAGGAGAAACTGTGATTTCCTGAGCTACAACGTCCAACGAGCAGTCCAAATAAAAAACCCACTAAAGCAACGACGATGTATTTTACCTGTGGATATTTGTCAAGACATTGTCTTATTAGTTGTTTGATAGTCATATTATTCATTATTTAAAAGAAACTCACAAACTGATGCAAATATAACAAATATTACTGATATGTGATACTGATTATCCTAATTATTTACATTTCTTACTTAGGGATTTTGATAACCGCACACTGAATACGATGATCTCCGGAAAAGAACGACGGTTGTTCGTAATAGGAAGGTTGCAAAGGGGAAGCAACAAGGATGTGATCGATCTTCACGGGAATCAATTTAAAAGGACATATTCTTGCCAATTGAGTAGATAAGGAAGATGTATGGTAGAAATATGAACCGCTAAAACCACGATAGGTATCATGAAGTCGGTGTGCCAACTTACGATAAGCGGATGATGTACGTATCGCATTAAAATCGCCACAGACAATAGTAGGGTAGGGTGACTGAGCGATATCTTGTGCTATCTCATCTGCCTGTTGATCACGCAGAACTGTATTCGCACGGAAAAGTTGTAGTTTTCGCTGCCACGTATCATGTGACTTTTCCTGCTTAAGGTCATTAAGCCCTGTTGTCTGCAAATGGATATTAAATAACCGTATCAACGGTATTTTGGCAGAGAGCTCCTGAGGCAGTTTCACATCAACCGACAAATATTTATTGAACGTTCCTGTGAAATAATGGGATAGGGGATTGGAAAGAGGATAACGTGAGAAGATAATCACGTTAAGTACTTCGTCTTCACGATTGTTAGTTACTATGTAGGGATAATCGGCAAACACTTTCTTTATCTTCTCCATACTCAACAAACTGGTATGGGGGCGTTCCTGCAAACAGATGATATCTGGATGCAAGGATTTAATAACTGCTGCAGATGTATTTAGTGTGTCTTCCTTCAACTGGAAGTTATCACAATTCCAACTCACCACAGTAAGTGTTCCTGATTGCTGTCGGTCCTCCAAAGAATAGAAGAGGGAAGAGACGCTGGGAATATAAGGATGAAGATAGAATAAGGATAACAAAAGAAGGCACAATAAAGTATAACGCTCTTTCTTGTGTTTCCACATCAAAAAGAGTGTCAGTAAAGAAACAAAAAATAGGGGAATGGCACAGAAAGGAACAAGCGGCAGATACCCGGCTGTAGATGATGGCAACAGCGGCAGGAACAACATCAACAGGGTTGCTGCCGCAAGAAGAACAACGATAACATACCGGATAACTGCTTTCATCTGTATTGGTTATTTACGACAGGCATCTGTCAGATTGTGGTATTATTCACCAGCAGTTGTTCCAGTTTATCCAATTGCTTCGTGGTAAGCTTAAGCCTCATCAGCATCGACTTATAACGCTCTATATGATGAAGATCGCTACCTACATAATCGTAGAAGTTTTGCATCAGCAACTGTTCTGCCACATATTTGGCACGTCCACCGTAATATCCACTTAACGACATCAGGTTCAACTGAAACTCATAACCTTTGTCGTGCAGATACCAGTAATCATCTTCTTCCATATACATATAACGCTCTGGATGAGCTATCAACGGTTTAAAACGACGGTTCCATACGCTCAGCAGAATATCTTCAAGATTGGTTGGTGACGACATATAAGAAGTCTCAACCAACAAATGATCTTTTCCTAATGGAAGGGGATCTGTCGTCAGCCGTTCTTCAAATCCTTCATCCATCATATACTCACTGGACAGATGAATCTTCAAGTTACCGGTATATTGCGGAAGAAATTCATTGAAACGCTGCTGTAAACGCTCGGCAGTGTTTCCCATACCATGCATCACATGAGGAGTAAACCATAATTCCTGATATCCTAACTCCGTCATGAAAGCCAGCAGATTCTGCGTATGGGCAATATCGGGCGATCCATCATCAACGCCTGGCAGCAGATGACTGTGTATATCAGTTTTACCGTGAAGAATTCCTGACTTTACAAGTGAGTGTTTTATTGTGAATAATCCCATGTGACAAAAATATATAATAAATCCACAGTCCTGCCTCTCCTTGGTTTTGACCTTAAAGAGGAAGAACTGTGGATACTTTAATTATTAAGCCTCCTTATCTGATGAATGAGAGTGCTTATGATGATGTTCTTTCTTCTTACTGAAGATACGCTTATACCATGGTTTCTCTTCGTCACCGTAGGTATAGCTGTAGCCATAACCATAACCGTAGCCATAGCCGTATCCATAACCATAGCCATGGTTACGTACATTAGCACCATTGAGAATCAATGACATATTCTTCAACTTTCCTGTCTGATAAATATTCTCAATCTCTGGTAACATACGACGATCAAGTTTACCTGCACGGACAATAAAGATGGTAAGATCAGCAACACGGTTGGTAATGGCAGCATCTGCTACTACTCCATAAGGCACGTTGTCGATGAGGATATAATCGTAATTCGGCCTGAGTTGCTCAATCAGTTTATCCAACTCATCACTCAACAGTAACTCTGCCGGGTTAGGAGCAACGCTACCAGATGGGATGACATCCACATTCTCGCACAACTCATCTTTCTTTAAGATATCCTCCAAGGTACTATTACCGGCAAGATAAGTGGTGATACCATGCTCACCCTTACGTA
>JAEEZP010000072.1 GCA_016291915.1 Prevotella sp.
ATACATATTGAGATATGCCATCTCCTCTTCGTTGAACGGACGGCTCATCGTACCGAAGTTGGAGTTCTTATTCGTCTTTACCTCATCAAACTTAACACCCAGTTTCTGGGTCAGCAGATTACTGAAATCTGGGAACATACCGAAGATACCGATACTACCGGTCAGTGTGGTAGGCTCAGAAACAATCCAGTTAGCAGCACAACTCATATAATATCCTCCCGATGCTGCCATACCGCCCATGCTGACAACCACAGGCTTCTTCTCTTTCAACAAGGTAACGGCACGCCAGATCTGTTCAGAAGCATATGCACTGCCACCACCGCTGTTGACACGTATTACAACAGCCTTCACACTCTTATCTTCTGCCAGTTTCAACAAGTCCTTAGACACTACATTACCGATAATGCTGTGTCCGCCACCGCCGGTAAGAGGATTGAAACTCTCTTTGTCCACGATATCACCGTAAGCATAGTACACGGCGATCTCATCACCTTTGCTACTGTCTTGCTTAACAGTCTTCATCTGTGCCACACTGAGCTGATTGATATTGTCGTCATCTTTCAACTTCAGCAGTTTCTTCACTTCCTTCTTTACCTCGTCGGTATATATCAACTTGTCCACCATCTTCTCTTTGAGATAGTTCTGTGGATCATCAAAGACGGTGTTCTTGTCAGCCAGGAGATTCAACTGCTCGGGAGCGATTTTCCTGCTGGCAGATACATCAGCCACGATATTATTCCAAATACCTGTAATGTAAGCAGTTACCTGCTCACGGTTGGGCTCACTCATCTTGTCAGCGGTAAACATCTCAGGAGCACTCTTATAAGTACCTACCTTAGCCAACTGCATCTTAACACCGAACTTTGCCATCAGATCCTTGTAGAACATTGGTTCTGCTGCCATGCCGTGCCAGTCGACCATTCCTACAGGATTCAACCATATCTGATCGGCTACACTACAGATATAATAGTTATTCTGTGTATATTGGTCACCATAAGCTACGATCCATTTACCGCTCTTCTTAAAGTCAACGAGTGCCCGACGCAGGGCTGCGGTAGAAGCAGGAGAGTCGCTCTGGAACATTCCAGACTGGAGATAGATACCTTTGATGTTCTTGTTATCCTTCGCTTTTTCAATGGCACTGAGCATGTCATCAAGACCGATACCGGAGTCACCTCCACCCATCAACTGTGATTTTAAATCACCTTCAGCACGCTCTGTCATAGCACCGTTCAGATCAATTACCAAGACGGAATTGTCTTTTACGTTGGTTGCGGCATCTGATGCTGCAATCATTCCCACCAAGCTCATAGCTCCCAATACTCCAAAGATAAGGAAGAAAAGGAGGATTCCCACAAATGTGGCTAAAACATTTTTCAAAAAATCTTTCATACTAATTATCTTTTAAACACTTGTCTCTTTATTTCATCAGCTGCCGAGTGCAGCTTAATCTTTGGCAAAGATTTCGCAAACGAGCGCAATGGAAAGTTTACTTTCATATTGCCGAGTGCAGCTTAATCTTATGCAAAGATAATATTTTTTTTAATATGTTCCAATGTTTTGAGAAGTTTTGAGAAGTTTTCCGCATTATCCTAATAAAAAAAGGGAAAGTTTGTTATCATTCCTCATGAAAACCGTAATAGTCTTTTCAAAAGTAAAACAACTTGTTTTACCTGAGAAAAGGTGATTAAAGCTGCTGGAGAAAGTCACCTTTCCCACACCAAAACAACTTGTTTTACTATGAGAAAGAACACTAATTCTCCTGACAAGCATCATTATTATATTCCTACGAACTTATTAACTGGATATCCATCATTAACCACATTTTTTTAAAAGATACTTGTCACAACGAAAGTTTATTACTATTTTTGCAGTTGATATATGATCTGTTCACATGAACATTATAATATTTCCTTAACGACATGAATTCAAAGAAAGCGATTGTTATAGGGGCCTCGTCGGGTATCGGACGGGAAGTCAGTTTGCGATTACTGCAAGACGGTTGGACACTGGGTATAGCCGCCAGAAGAGAAGAGCCACTCAACGAAATCAAAGAAAAATATCCACAACAAGTAGAAGTAGCCGTCATAGATATCACGAAGGAAGATGCCGGACAGCAGTTGCTGCAATTGATTGACCGACTGGGAGGCATCGATCTGTATTTCCATGCATCAGGTATTGGGAAACAGAACCTGTCGTTGCAGGAAGATATTGAGATGAATACCGTAGCCACCAATGGTGTCGGCTTTACCAGAATGGTGGGCACCGCATACAGATATATGGCAGAACACGGCGGTGGGACGATCGGCATCATCTCTTCGATTGCCGGAACAAAAGGATTGGGCGCCGCTCCGGCTTACAGTGCGACAAAAGCTTTTCAGAACAAATATATTGAAGCCTTGGAACAGCAAGCCAGACTACGGAAGTTGAATATCCACTTTACGGATATCCGTCCGGGATTTGTGGCAACGGCATTATTGGATGGCGGCCAGGGCTATCCCCTCCTCCTTCGTCCGGAAAACGTTGCGAAGGAGATTGTCAGCAGCCTTTATAAAAAGAGACACGTACGGGTGATCGATTGGAAATACCGTATTCTCACACCGCTCTGGAGAATGCTGCCCCGTTGGCTTTGGGTTCGTTTACCCATTGCCAACAATAAGACGAAGAAGAGTTAATAAACTGACAAATTGGCAATCGCTTAATTCTTTGTCATTTTGGCATAGTCTTTGTTTCGTTATTGGTGACCATGAAAAATGGTCATAGGAACGTATTCAATCAATATTTAAAATTATAATTATGAAAATTCAACCATTAGCAGACAGAGTTCTGGTACTCCCCGCAGTTGCAGAGGAGAAGATTGGCGGTATCATCATTCCTGATACAGCAAAAGAAAAACCTATGCACGGTAAGATTGTTGCCACTGGCAACGGAACAAAAGACGAAGAGATGATCCTGAAAGAAGGTGATGAAGTTCTTTATGGCAAATATGCAGGAACCGAGTTGGAATACGACGGTGTTAAATACCTGATGATGCGTCAGAGTGATGTTCTCGCTATTATTAAGTAAGTCTATAAAAAAATAAGGAGATATTATTATGGCAAAAGATATTAAATTCAATATGGATGCACGTGATCTGCTGAAGAATGGTGTAGATCAGTTGGCAAATGCAGTTAAAGTAACACTTGGTCCTAAAGGACGTAACGTTATCTTAGAGAAGAAGTTCGGTGCTCCTCAGATCACCAAGGATGGTGTTACCGTAGCAAAAGAAATAGAGTTGGAAGACCGTTTTGAGAACACTGGTGCACAGTTGCTGAAGAGTGTTGCCAGCAAGACTGGTGACGATGCCGGTGACGGAACGACCACCGCTACTATCCTGGCTCAGAGCATTATCAACGTTGGTTTGAAGAATGTTACTGCCGGTGCTAATCCGATGGATTTGAAGCGTGGTATCGACAAGGCTGTCACTGCTGTCGTTGAGTATATCAAGCAGAGTGCTGAGAAAGTTGACGACAACTACGATAAGATTGAGCAGGTAGCTACAGTATCTGCCAACAACGATCCTGAGATTGGAAAACTCATTGCCGAGGCATTCCGTAAGGTAAGCAAAGACGGTGTGATCACCATCGAAGAGAGCAAGAGCCGTGATACCCACATCGGTGTAGTGGAAGGTATGCAGTTCGACCGTGGTTATCTGTCAGGCTACTTTATGACAGATGCCGACAAGATGGAGTGTGTGATGGATCATCCACGTATCCTTATCTATGACAAGAAGATTTCCAACCTGAAAGATCTGATGCCGGTACTTCAGCCAGCAGCAGAGAATGGTCTGCCACTGTTGATTATCGCTGAGGATGTTGACTCTGAGGCTCTTACCACATTGGTAGTAAACCGTCTGCGCGCTGGTTTGAAGGTTTGTGCTGTCAAGGCACCTGGCTTCGGTGACCGTCGTAAGGCTATGCTCGAGGATATCGCTGTATTGACCGGTGGTATGGTTATCTCTGAGGAGAAGGGTCTGAAACTGGAGCAGGCAACACTGGATATGTTGGGTACTTGCGACAAGGTGGTTATCTCTAAGGACAATACCACTATTGTTAACGGCGCCGGTGAGAAGAACGCTATTGCCGACCGTGTGGCACAGATAAAGAATGAGATGGCTAACACAACCTCTTCTTACGACAAGGAGAAGTTGCAGGAGCGTTTGGCTAAGTTGGCCGGCGGTGTTGCCGTACTGTATGTCGGTGCTAACAGCGAGGTTGAGATGAAAGAAAAGAAAGACCGTGTTGACGATGCCCTCTGCGCTACCCGTGCAGCTATTGAGGAAGGTGTTGTTGCCGGTGGTGGTACCACCTATGTACGTGCCCTCAAGGCTATCGCCGACCTGAAGGGTGACAATGCGGATGAAGATACTGGTATCAAGATTGTTGAGCGTGCCATTGAAGAGCCTCTGCGCCAGATTGTTATCAATGCAGGTGGTGAAGGTGCCGTCGTCGTACAGAAAGTGCTTGAGGGCGAGGGTGACTTCGGTTACAATGCTCGTACGGATAAGTTTGAGGATCTGCGTGAGGCAGGTGTCATCGACCCGGCAAAGGTTGCCCGTGTGGCTCTTGAGAATGCCGCTTCCATCGCAGGAATGTTCCTTACCACAGAGTGCCTGATCGTTGACAAACCGGAAGAGAAGCCGGCCATGCCAATGGGTGGTGCACCAGGAATGGGTGGAATGATGTAATCAAACCCTGAAGTAATGAAGTAGGATCACCCACGAGGTGGTCCTACTGTCATTATTTTGTAATAAAAAAAGTTAATTTCACGTTATTACTTTGCTAATAACAAAGAAATGTATAATTTTGCAGCGAAATTTACTGACTATAATAGAAAAGATATAAAGAATATTTTTTGATTTGTTTTAGTAGATTAGTTTTTAAGTAGTTTGTTTTGAAAATCGGACGTTGTGATAACATCCGATTTTTTTTGTTTTTAATCTAATCATGTTTGTTTTTTTAGTAACTTTGGCTTCGCCGAAGTTACTCCGTCTAGGAAAAGCTCAAATTAATTTGGCTTTTCTCTCGACTTTTTGTAACTTTGCTGCAGATAAAAAGTTATCGTAAAAACATCCTGAATACTGAAGATATGGACGAAAACGATTTTAAACTGTCTTGGAAACAGATTATCTCCTTCCTCATTATCTGTGGAGGACTCTATTATATCACTGGCTCTATATTCATGGCAGCAGGCATCATGCTCCTGCTGATTATCGGTGTATATGCACTCTCCTTCCGTATCATGGAAAGGAGAAAGAAAAAAGAAAGAGAAGAGGAAAAGGAGGAGGAAGCATAAAACAGTTTTATGGAACAGCTTTTACAATTATATAAACAATGGAAAGGGACAAAGCCACGGGATATTGAGAAAATTCCCGGTGCTGGCAGCAACCGACAGTATTACCGTCTAAGAGGTGATGATGGGCATACGGTGATCGGTGTTATCGGCACCAGTCGTGACGAGAACCACGCTTTCATTGCTTTATCACGTCATTTCCGCAAGCGCAAACTCCCTGTCCCTGAGGTATTTGCCGTCAGTGATGATGAGCTGAGATACTTACAGCAAGACTTAGGAAGTACTTCTTTGTTTGAGGCTATCAAAGGTGGTCGTGATGCTGACGGCAGATATAACCAGAAGGAAAAACAACTGTTGGTAAAAGCGATCCGTGCACTGCCCGACATCCAGATTCGGGGAGCGCGGGGCTTGTCATGGGAAGCATGCTATCCACAACCTGTCTTTGATACCGACAGTGTGCTGTTCGACCTGAACTATTTCAAATACTGTTTTCTCAAACCCACGGATATCGATTTCCATGAACTGAAGTTGGAAGCTAATTTCCGACTCTTCGCCAAAGATCTGACAGCAGAGGATATCGACAGTTTTCTCTATCGAGACTTCCAGGCACGGAATATCATGCTCGACAAAGATGGGAATCCCTATTTCATTGATTTCCAAGGTGGAAGGAAAGGGCCATACTATTACGACCTTGCCTCTTTCCTTTGGCAGGCATCGGCCCATTACTCCAACAAACTGCGTATGGAGTTACTATCGGAGTATTATAACACCTTGAAAAACTATATTGAAGTTCCGTCAGTAAGACATTTTGCACAGCGACTGTCACTCTTCGTACTCTTCAGAACCTTACAAGTGCTGGGTGCCTATGGCTTCCGGGGGTATTTCGAACGGAAGAAACATTTCCTCGACAGTATTCCACCTGCCATGCAGAACCTTCGTGAGCTGATTGCGTACAACGAGCGTCATCACAGCTTCCCTTATCCCTATATGATGGAACTGCTTAAACGGATGACCGAGCTACCTCAGTTTGCGCCCGTGGCAAAACCGGTGTTGGTAAGAGACGACGGATACAAGACAACGGATCAGAATATCTACCCTGCCCATCCACAGGATGGTCCGGCAACTTTCTCCAAATACGATGGTAAAGGACCGCTGGTCGTACGTGTATATAGTTTCTCTTACCGAAAAGGAATACCCGAAGATGAGAGTGGCAATGGCGGTGGATATGTGTTCGACTGTAGGAGTACGCATAATCCCGGACGATACGAGCCATATAAACAACTCACCGGTTTAGATGAACCCGTCATCCGCTTCCTGGAAGATGATGGAGAGATACTCACCTTCCTCGATCATATTTATGCCATGGCTGATGCCCATGTGGCACGTTATATCCAGCGCGGATTCACCTCACTGATGTTCTCTTTCGGTTGTACGGGTGGGCAACACCGCAGTGTTTACTCCGCACAACATCTTGCGGAGCATATCCATGAGAAATATGGCATCGAGGTAAGGATCATTCACCGTGAACAAGGTATCACACAAGTATTGGAAAGAACAAGAAAGGCAGAATGATAAAACAGGCAATGATATTCGCAGCGGGATTGGGTACCCGTCTCAAACCCCTTACCGACACCATGCCCAAGGCACTGGTTCCTGTAGGAGGGCAACCTTTGTTGTGGCATGTTATCATACGACTCAAAGAGGCTGGTTTTGAGCGTATCGTCGTTAATGTGCATCACTTCGCGCAGCAAATTATCGATTATCTTGACGATAATAACCATTTCGGGATGGATATCCGCATCAGTGATGAACGGGAACGGTTGCTGGAGACGGGAGGCGGCATAAAGAAAGCATTGCCACTCTTCGATCAGGATTCTCCAATTCTTATACATAATGTAGATATCCTGAGTAACATCAACTTGAATGAGTTTTATGAAAAAGGAAAGGATCATGATGCCACGCTGTTAGTCAGTCATCGCACCACCAAACGCTATCTGCTCTTTGATGAGGCCATGTTCCTGAAGGGCTGGACGAATATTGAGACAGGTGAAGTAAAGAGTCCTTATAAAGAACTTCAACTAACGCACTTAAACCAGTTGGCATTCAGTGGAATACACATCATAGGGCAAAACCTCTATTCTTTATTCCGAGAGATGCCCGATCGCTTTGGTATCATGGATTTCTATCTACAATGGTGCGCCGAACACCCTATCTACGGCTATTGCCAAGAAGACTTAAGACTGATGGATGTCGGTAAACTCGAGACCTTGCATGAAGCAGAGCATTTCCTGAAAGAGTACGCAACAAATATAACAACAAAGTATAAATGAAGGTATTATTAATCAACGGTAGTCCGAAAGACAAGGGCAATACCTTTCTGGCATTGAGTGAGGTAGCAAAGACACTGAATGAGGAAGGTATCGAGACAG
>JAEEZP010000073.1 GCA_016291915.1 Prevotella sp.
AAGAGCTCACCCTCCGGACCGAAGTACTTCTTCTTCAGTTCACTGGCTTCCTTCTCTTTGTTCATGATAGCCTCTTGCTTGGCTTTCTTCTGTTCCTGAGAGAGGAAGACCACCTCGTTCTGGTAGTTCTTATAGAGTGTCTGTGCCTCAGCATTGATAGCCTCCACCTCGGCCTGCCATTTCTTAGACGACTGGTTGAGCTGTTCGTTGGCTCTCTCATAAGCGGGGATATTCTTCAGGATATAATCCATGTCTATCAACGCGAATTTCTGTGCATTTGCCGTTATCGCGGCTACCGCGAGCAGGCATACTGTTATCATCTTCTTCATAAGCATTCTGTCTAAACAACTTTTTGACGTTAGAAAAACATTTAGGTTTATTCTGCCTATTTTTAATATATCTAAAACATTAGAACTCCTGACCGAGGATGAAGTGGAACTGACTGCCACCCTTTGTTCCGAAGACCTTATCGAAACCGTAGGCCCAGTCGATACCCATCAGACCGACCATCGGGAGGAAGATACGTACACCCACACCTGCTGAACGCTTCATGTCGAACGGATTGAAGTTCTTCGTATCGTTCCAGGCGTTACCGGCCTCAGCGAAGGTCAGTCCGTAGATGGTGGTGTTACCCAACAGGAACGGATAGCGCAGCTCGAGGGTGAAACGGTCGTAGGCATAACCATCCTGATAGTAAGGAGTGAGTGAGCCGTTGTCGTAACCACGCAGGGCGATGGTCTCGGTAGCATAACCGGTAGAGTAGCCGCTCATACCGTCACCACCCATGTAGTAGGTCTCAAACGGTGACTTCTTATGTTTGTTGTAAGCACCCAAGATACCGAACTCCACACGGGTCATCAGCACGAAACATTTCTGTCCGCTGGTCAGTGCCGTGTAAGTCTTGCTTCTGAACTTCCACTTGTGATACTCAATCCAGCGATATTTCTCCTGCTGCTGTTCTGTGTAATTGGCAGCTGCAGAGTTGGTCGCCAGGTTAGCATAGTCCTTTCCATCCCATGCCGACCATGGTGGGGTAAGGCTTACCGATGCCATGAACTCTGAACCACGACGTGGGAACAGTTGGTTATCGGTAGATACACGTGACAGGGTGATACCCAGGTTCAGGTTATTACAGTTACCGTTGGATACGAGGAAGTAACTCCAGTTCTTCAGCATATAACGGGTATAGGCCAACTCTGCACTGAGCGTGAAGTAGTCATCCGGCCAGCGCAGACGCTTTCCCCATCCTACACTGACACCCATCAGCTTGACAAACTTATCCGGATCGTAGTAACTCTCGTAGTTATTATAATAGTTATTATAGTAGCTACCATAACCATACATATAATTATAATAGTTATTATAGTAGGCATTGTTGTAATATCTGCTCGACACGTCGGTCTGCTTAGAGAAATATGCACCCACGGTAAACTGTATCGGGCGCTTGCCACCAAACCAGTTGGTGCTGTAGCTGGCGTTATACGACTGGTAGTATGTACCGTTGGTCTGTGCACCGATAGATAATACCTCACCGTCGCCGATAGGCATGATACCACGGTGCTCCTTATTCTTATTAAAGAGGTTGGCCATGGAGAAGTTGTTCAGCTTCAGACCGACACGCATGATAACACCTGTCTGTCCCCATCCTAATGAGAGTTCCACCTGGTCGTTGCTCTTCTGCACCAGATCCCAGTTGATGTCTACCGTGCCGTCTTCGTAGTTTGGTTTCACATCAGGATTTACCTGCTCAGGATCGAAGTGTCCCATAGAGGCCAACTCACGTGCAGAACGCTGCAGGGCATCCTTCGAGAAGAGATCACCTGGCTTTGTACGCAACTCACGGCGCACCACATTCTCATACAGTCGGTCGTTACCATTGATACGTACCCTGCTGATATGTGCCTGCGGTCCTTCCTGGATACGCATTTCCAGATCGATAGAGTCGCCCACGATATTCACCTCGGTAGGTTGCAGGTTGTAGAACAGATAACCGTTGTTCCAATAGAGGTTACCCACGGCATCCTCATCCTCAGACAGACGCTTACCCATCAGTTTCTGGTTGTACACATCACCGTGCTTCATACCTAACACCGCACTCAACTGGTCGGTATTATAGATGGTGTTACCCACCCACTTGATATCACGGATGTAGTATTTCTGTCCTTCCTCAACCTTCACATATACGTTGACATGCTTGTCGTCGTAGTTCCACACACTGTCTTCCAGAATGGTGGCGTCACGGTAGCCATACTCATTGTATTTCTCCAAGAGCGTCTTCTTATCCTCTGCCCAGCGCTCTGGCGTGAACTTCTTTGATTTCAGGAAGTTGGAGAACTTACCTGCCTCATGGATCTTAGAGAAGGCACCCTTAGAGAACAGTCCTCCCTTGATCTTCTTGTCTGACAGTTTCTCATTACCATCGATGATAATCTCGTGAACGCGCATCTTCTCTTTCTTATCCACCTCCACATCAAGGATCACATAACCCTTCTGAGAGACGTCATCACGCTGATTGATTGTTATCTCAGCATTCTTGAAACCTTTGTCATCGAAATACCTCTTGGCCAGGATCTTCGCACGGTCAATAGCATTCGGTGTGAGCTGACCGCCCTTGAGCAGACCCAGCTTATTCTCCATATCCTCACGCTCACTCTTCTTCAGACCGATATAATTGATGTTAGAGACACGAGGACGCATGGTCAGGTAGATATGCAGGTACACATGATCACCAACCAAAGAGTCGGCCACGATAGACACGTCTGAGAACAGACCGTTCTTCCAATAGCGCTTTACAGCATCGGTGATGGCACTACCCGGCAATTCCACCTCCTGACCGGGTGTCAGTCCGGAGATACCTGCCAAAGCATAGTCTTCATAGCCCTCTACACCAGAAACGGCAATACCCGCAATCTTACATATACGGGGTGAACCAGCATAGGTAATATCGGGATTGACGATCTTCTCTTGTGCGTATGCTCCTGTGGATAGGATCAGTGTTAGGAGTAATAAGAGATTTTTATATAACTTATTCATCTATATCTTGTATTTCTACGTTCACATTATTTATTCTCGTTCTCTACCTGTTCTTCTGTCTTACCGAAGCGACGCTGTCTTGACTGATAGCTGATGATGGCCTCATGGAGGGCTTTCTCATCAAAGTCTGGCCAATAAGTATCACAGAAATATAATTCTGAATAGGCAATCTGCCACAACAGGTAATTCGATATGCGCAACTCACCACCCGTACGGATCAGCAGGTCTGGATCGGGCATGAAGTTGGTAGTGAGATGACGACTGATAAACTCTTCCGTGATATCCTCCTGAGCAAGAGGAGACGTTGCGGCTTCCTGAAGGATATCCTTCACGGCCTTGGTGATCTCCCATCGGCTGGAATAGCTCAGCGCCACCACCAAGGTCATCGTATCGTTATCCTTGGTACGCTCGATGGTCTGCTGCAGTTTCTCCCGCACATTAGCCGGCAGGCGCTCCATATCACCGATCACCTGAAGACCCACATTATGCTTCATGAAGATCTCATCTTCCAATGACGTGAGCACCAGTCCCATCAAGGCAGAAACCTCATCCACGGGACGGTTCCAGTTCTCTGTAGAGAAGGTGTAAAGTGTAAGGTACTTCACCCCCAGACGGACACACTCTGCCGTGATACGGCGTACGGTCTCCACACCAGCCTGATGACCGGCATTGCGTGCCAATCCACGAGCTGTTGCCCACCGTCCGTTACCATCCATGATAATGGCGATATGTTCGGGTATCCGCTGCTTGTCTATCTTATCAATCATCTCTGTCTTTATTACAGGTCTTACACTTGGGCAGGAAACTGTACGTCAGGCTGACCTGCAGGGCAGAATAGCCGTCTGTATTCTTAAACAGTCCACTGCTCTTAATACCATAAGGGTCGGCGACGCCATCCAACTCATCACTCCAGGTGAAATGCATCGCCCACTCTACACCGAGGTTCAGACGCGTAGCGATCTTGAACTTCACACCGGCACCGATGGGGAAGTTACCCGTGAACTTACTGCCTTCAGCAGTATCAGCATAGGTAGCTCCCAAGCCGAGGAAGATAAACGGTGTGATCCGTCGCGCACCCCGATAGTCATGTCCTGTCCCATAGGGCCAGAAATTATATTCATAGCGAAGGCCGAAGTCAACCAGTTTGTTACTGAACGACTGCAGTTCCTCCGCCTTCAGATATTTCGTCTCCACATCCTTTGGGTCACCACTTAATGTCCCGTAGGATAGATTGGCAGCCAGATCCATATACGGATTGAAGACTCTGCGCAACACCACCGTAGCCATCGGCTGCAGGCTCTTACCCAGACTGCCATTGAAATCCCCTTTATATGATAAGGTACCGACACCCGCACCTATCTCCATCTTATACTCGTCATCCCATTGGGCATAACCGCCAAGGACTGAGAGCAAGAGCAATGTCGCAAGCGCCAGTCTTTTCATATCTTCCTTTTATTTACTCCGTAAAGGACTTCTTCACATCAGACCACCCATATTTATTCAGTCGTCCGCGCCATACCTGTCCGGTTCCACCGCAAACGATCCATATATACCTACTGTCATCGGTCACCAGCGTAAACGAGGTGTTGCTGCTTGACAGTCCCTCCGGCAGAGGGAAGTATTTTGATGTCTTCCAGTTGATGCCGCCATCCTGGCTGACATACAACTGTGAGAATCCCTTCTCGTCACAAGCTCCGATACCGTCACCACCTAAGGCTAACAGCACGTCCACATAGGGAACGACGGTCAGGTTCGACAAGCGGGGCAGACGGAAACGGATATCATCCTTCACATCGTAATAGCTCCAGCTATGGGTAGCAGCACCAGAAGCGTATTCCTCTACCTTGCCCCAAAGTTCCGCGTAAGCGTCGTCAGGGTAGGTATTGATATCACGGCTACCAACAAGAACCAGCTGATCGGTCTTCTCGTTTGTTTTGGATGGCAAACAGCTATAACTGATATCCTGTGCCGGCAACAGCAACTGATCATCATCCAGTTGCTCGGTTGTCCAAGTGGCACCGTCATCATACGAAGAGATCAGTTTTCCATCCTGACCGATAGCATAGAGAGCTACCGTGCTGGCAGCCACCAACTGGCGTACATTGATCTCACGCAACTCTGTCCAGTTGCTACCATCTGCGCATGACAGCAGTTTATTACCATCTTTCAGATACAAGACACCGTCTTTCTTCACCACGTTCTTATAAGCATCAGCAGAGAAAGTGCGTGATTGCTTCGTCCAACTGTTGCCATCTTGCTGTGAGGTACTGAAGACCACCGTATTGTCGCCATTATTTCCGAATACCAGCACCTTGTCGGCAACACTCATGCCTTTCATCGTCTGCAAGGCAGCCAGCTCCGACTGGTTGTTCAGGGCTTTCCAACGGAAGGAGTCGGCCTCCTCCTGATGCACATTCACACGGATGGTATACTCACGACGCTGCTGTCCACTGTTGGAATAGACATACATGGTGCGTGGAGAAGTGAAATTCAAAGAGTCGGTACTGTTATAGTACGACAGGGAGTCACTGGTCATACTCTTTACCAGCACTGTACCACTGTTCTTCGTACTGATGGTACAAATCACATGAGCGGCATCTGTTCCGTATGGCAGTGAGTCGGGGTTATAGATCTCCTGCTTAACCTGATCAATATAAAACTTATAGCTACTGCCAATAAAGGTAGTCTTATAGATACTATCCGTATTCGTTGATGACTTGGTATGCAGGTATCTGTTCAGCGTTCCCAAGGAAAACGCTGTAATAGCTGTATCTTCGTTGTATTCTATTTCGTTGTCACTATCACCTAAGCAAGAGCATAGGGAAACGATAGCACAGAGCAC
>JAEEZP010000074.1 GCA_016291915.1 Prevotella sp.
CGGAGGGTAGGGTGGGTTCACCACCACGTACATTCCGTCAACAGCTTGGAGCAGTCGCTGGGCATGAATCTTATTCGATTCCTCTTCAATATGTCGGAAATTCTCTGCCTGTGCTTTCTTGTTCTTCAGACACTCCTCATGTGAATGTAATACGATATCCTTGTCGGTGATTCCCCCGGGGATGTCTTGTCTCTTTGAGAGATAGACAGTTTGGGGAAGGTCACGTATCTCATGGATCTTCTTCCCGGCCGACAATTCCTCGGCTATCCTGATAACGGTTTTCTCCCCCATGCCATAACTGATGATGTCCGCTTTAGAGTCACAGAGGATACACTTCATCAGTTTGTCTTGCCAGTAGTCATAGTGGGTCAGCCGTCGTAAGGATGCTTCAATTCCTCCCAATACGATGGGAACGTCAGGATATAACTGACGGAGTATCTTACTGTAAACAATAGTAGGATATTCTGGACGACAGTCGTGCCTGCCATCGGGACTATAGGCGTCTTCGGAACGCAGTCTTCTGTTGGCAGTGTATTTGTTGACCATCGAGTCCATACAACCGGGAGAGATACCGAAGAAGAGTCGGGGAGCCCCTAATTTCTTAAAGTCACGGTAGTCTCCATGCCAGTCGGGTTGGGGGATGATGGCCACGCGATAGCCATGAGCTTCGAGTACCCTGCCGATAACGGCTGCACCAAACGACGGATGATCCACATAAGCATCACCCGAAAACAGAATGACATCGAGTTGATCCCACCCGCGCAGTTCTGTCTCCTTCTTCGTCGTTGGTAAGAAATCCGACAGCTTGTATTCCCTCATCAACTACTCAGCTGTTTCCTCTTCCTTTGTTTTCTCCTGCCATTCAACAAAGAGCAGCACCAGGTTATGTAACCCTAAAGCCTTCATGTTCGTGTTATAAATAACATCCAGACACAGATCCATCAAGTCTTTGTCAATCTCCTTCTGTGATTCGAGGATAGAACGGCAGTTAAGTTTCAACTTCTCCAAAACGGTCTCGTCCACAATGCCATTACTGTCGATGAGGTTTTTCAACAACGTATATCGCATGATGGTTTCCAGATGTTTATCACTCACCTCTATGCTTCTGGTTCCTGAAGCATTTGCTTGTATTTTGTACATCATACCTTTTATTATTTACTTATTCTAAGGCAAAGATAGTGAAAACTGAGTGCAAAACAAAATATTTGATTATATTAATTGGTTTTTTCCGATAAAAAGATTATTTTTGTAAAAAAATATCTGTATCATGAAAAGATTGTTTCTCTACGCCATGTTCATGACAGTCACATTATCATCTATGGCACAGTTAAAATTATCATCTAACAACATCGACAAGGTGTTGAAGTCAATGACCATCGAAGAGAAAGCTCAAATGCTTGTAGGCTTTCATTTCGGTAAGTCTTACACTGGCTTACCGGTAGCCGATGTCAATAGTACAGCTATCGTACCGGGTGCTGCTGGTTTTACGGCGGATATCGAGCGACTGGGCATTCCACATACAGTACTTGCTGACGGTCCTGCCGGCTTGCGAATCAGTCCCAAACGTCGTAATGACAGCAAGACCTATTACTGTACGGGGTTTCCTATAGGTACACTCCTTGCAGCCACCTTCAACAGAGATCTGGTTTATCAGGTGGGACAAGCAATGGGTAATGAGGTGTTGGAATACGGGTGTGACGTACTTTTAGGACCGGGTATGAACCTGATGCGCAACCCTCTTTGCGGACGAAACTTTGAATATTATTCAGAAGACCCTTTCCTGGTCGGTCTCACTGCATCTGCTATGATTGATGGTATTCAGAGCATGGGAGTAGGCGTATCTGCCAAGCATTTTGCAGGCAATAATCAGGAGACAAACCGACTGTATAACAATGCAGTTATCAGTCAGCGTGCCCTCCGTGAACTCTATCTTAAAGGCTTTGAGATTGCAGTAAGAAAGAGTCAGCCATGGACTATCATGAGTTCTTATAATAAGATCAATGGAATGTGGACCCATGAGAATAAGGAATTACTCACCACGATCCTTCGTGATGAATGGGGATTCAAGGGGATGGTGATGACTGATTGGACGGGTACACGTAATACTAAATTACAAGTGGCTGCTGGTAACGATCTGCTCACACCAGGCAATGAGGAACAGTATAAGCAGATAGTAGAAGGTGCGAAAAACGGCAGTATCAGCATGAACGATATCAACCGTAATGTCAAACGTATCTTGGATTATATCGTCAAGACACCTCATTTCCGCAACTATCGTTTTTCCAATACACCTGACATCAAGGCCCATGCAGCCGTAGCACGCAAAGCAGCACCCGAAGGTATGGTGTTGTTGAAGAATGAGGGTGCGTTGCCATTCAAACAGATAACTGACACATTGCCACATGTTGCCCTTTTCGGTGTAACATCCTATAAGTTCTTTGCCGGTGGCACAGGGTCTGGTGACGTGAATAAACCCTATGTGGTAGATCTCAAACAAGGTCTTGCCAATGCCGGTTTCGTGATGGATAAGACTCTCACTAACGTGTATGAGAGATATAAGGAATACGGTTTGGTAGAATTGGAAGCCGAGATGGGAAGACAATATGGTGGATGGTTCCATCCCCGTCCACGACTGAAAGAACCGCAGTTCGGTGAGAACATCTATCGTTTTGCTGCAGAGAATAATGATGTGGCTATTGTAACGTTGGGTAGAAGTAGTGGTGAGGGACAGGACCGACCTTATTACGATTTCAACATCTATAACGATGAGAAAGAGATGTTGAATGCAGTATGCAAGGAGTTCCACAAACTAAAGAAAAAAGTAATTGTCATCCTGAATGTCGGTGGGGCTGTAGAGACAGCATCCTGGCGTGACATGGCAGATGCCATTTTACTTGCATGGCAACCTGGCATGGAGGGTGGTAATGCTATTGCTGATGTGCTTGTGGGTTTTGCCTATCCATCAGGAAAACTACCGGTTACCTTCCCGGTAAATATCGATGATGTACCCTCTACCAAGCATTTCCCCAAAGACTATACCTTCTGGAATGACAACAGGATGACAGCAGAACAACGTGCAGCCATACCAAACTATGCAGAGACGGTTTATGAGGAAGATCTGAATGTGGGTTACCGTTATTTCCAAACTGCCGGTAAGCAGGTGAGCTATCCTTTCGGTTACGGATTGGGATATACCCACTTCGAATACAGTGGTGCCTCGGTCAAGAAAAAAGGAAATAACTACGTAGCTACTGTCGTTATAAAGAATACGGGTAATTACGTTGGAAAAGAGACCGTACAACTGTACATCACGGCTCCTGCCGGTAAACTGGTCAAACCAGCTCTTGAACTGAAAGCGTATGCCAAAACACGTGAACTGCAACCTGGTGAGTCACAACGGGTAGAGATGACATTCTCAAATTACGATCTGGCTTCTTATGATGAGTCACAACAGTCATGGGTAACAGATGGCGGACAATATACTGCCCGCTTTGCTGCCAGTGTAAACGATATCCGTCAGAACGTACCATTCATCGCAAAACAACAGAAGGTAAAATGCCATGATGTATTAAAGAGATAAATTCATCTTTAGTCTGCAGGTACCATTCAAGTAGGAAACTCTCATCATATTTAAATTTATCCCACAAAACTTTGTGGAATAAAAAATAAATAGTACTTTTGCAGGCACAAAGGAAGATTGGCAGAGTGACCGAATGCGCTGGACTCGAAATCCGGTATACCCATTACGGGTATCGGGGGTTTGAATCCCTCATCTTCCGCAAAAGAAAAAGAGGAATCATCGAGCCGGGTTGTAGCGTCGTTCGCAGAACGGTGGCAACATAAGAGGCGAGATAATCCCTCATCTTCCGCAAAAAGGAGCATCACTCTCCTTTGAATGTAGAAGGAAGTCGTAAAAAACTTCCCTCTTTTTTTATAATCAGGTATTTAAGCTTGTTAGGTGGAACGTGTAATAGGGTCCCAATTAGATACTTGAATGGCTCTAACCTTGCTTAATCGCTGCCTTAACTTGCGCCATGTTGCTGCGCGAGACGGGGAGTGATTCGTGGCAGTGCTTGATGAGCAACTGGGTGGAGCCGGAATTTGAGACGATCTGCTCGACCTGACCAAGGTTGACCAGGAAGGCGCGATGGCAACGGACGATCATCGGATACTCCTGCAGCGTTTCCTCCATCTGTTTCATAGTGGCGCGAAGCATGTCGGTACGCACCTGTCCGTTGCGCAGATGGCAGACCTTCACATAGTTGCCAACGGCCTCAATATATAATAGGTAGGAAATCAGGAGCGTCACCGATTCGTTGGTCGTGCCAGTGAGCGTGAGCTCCTGCTGGCGGGGCTTTTCGCTCGGTTCTTCCACTTCGTTCACCGCAGAATCATCCTGTTCACGAACTTCGGAATTGACATCCGTATCAACTGTCGGGCTATCCGTAGACATGGTTTGCAAGGATTTCTTCTGCATCTCCTTCAACTCCTCGTTCATCTGTTTCGTCTCTTCCAATTCCATCGCCAGATACTTGCTTCGGAACTTGAAGCGCCAGTAGAGTCCGATGGCGAAGGAGAGGAAAGCAATGATTGCCAGCGTCTCCAGATAGTTGCTTAGCGACAACCGATTGCTCTCCACCAGACTGCTCATCACGAAGTGGCGATACAGACAGATAAACAGGGCGACCAGAGGCGTGTTGATGAGTTGAAAGCGCAGATTGCGACTGATGATATAGTTGATGCCACGTTCGTAGGAGCGAGGCATGCGTACGATGTATCGCAGAATGAGCTCTGTGATGAAACAGGTGAACAAGCCCAATACGAAAAGGCTCAGCAGATGCTGATAGGCCTGCCATTGTCCCGCTTCGAGTCCGAAAGGCTTGAAGATTGCAATCGCCAGTATCATAAAAGCGGTACTGATGAATCGGATGCTGATGGTTTCTCTGTGACTTTTGTTCATACGGCGGCAGGTTCGCTGTTTCAAGTTGTAAAATTACGAAATTTAAGTGAAATGTGAAGAGTGAAAAGTGAAAAATTTGTTTCCACTCGTCACATTTTATTCATTTCGTCCCATATTCATGACCATCTGTCACAAACTCGTGCAGAATATCCCAGAAAATTGGAAGGATATGCTATGCACTGTATCTTTGCATCCAGAAATGTTTTATATAACAGAATCGAGAAATGAATACGAACATGAAACCAAGAACAGTTATCGGCGTCCTTTTTGTTGTATCCAGTCTGCTGAAGCTCGGTACGTTGTGGGGCATACTCCATTGGAGTTGGTTTGAAACGATGTCTGAAAGCCCGTGGGTCATGTATTTCTGCATCTTCCTTTTATTATGTGTAGGGGTACATCTGATTATCGACAGTTATCATCGCGACCCCGACCAATGGCTTCAACGTCCGCTGCCCATCGGTGAGGATGGCAAGCGTATCCGATGCTCGGTTCATTATGGTGGCGACGAGTACGTCTATCATGGCGAGACTTTCCGCGGTGCCCGACTCGACGCTTTCTGCGGCGGCATCCGACTGGACCTGCGCGAGGCCGTGATAACTGAAGACGAGGAGATCGACATCCACACCTTTTTGGGCGGCATCGAACTATTTGTGCCCACGACGGTCAAAGTAGAGGTAAAAAGCCACAGCTTCATCGGCGGCGTCGGCAACCATGCCACACAGACCAACGCCACAAAAGTCCCAACCATCCACATCATTGCCAGCAATATTCTCGGTGGCGTGGATATCAAGAATTGAAATAGTTCAACAAATAATGATTATGAAGATTATTGTCTACAGAAAGACCCACTTAAGCAGGGGCTTCTGCAACTATCTGCAATATTGCAGCGTCCAATACGACAAAGAATTCAAAGAATCGAATTAAATACTGAATGATATGAAAAGAGTTTGTTTAAGATTCGCTACGCTGTTGGCTATGATGATTATGACAATGACAATGGCCGCTAAGACACAGGACTGGGGTGGACGAGTGATTGACGAAAAAGGCGACCCGATGCCCTACGTGAATGTGGTGCTGCTGTCGCTGCCCGACTCGGTTTTCGTACAGGGTGCGACGACGGATATGAACGGTGTGTTTAAGATTGTGACGGATGTCAACGAGGGATTGTTTAAGGTGACAAGCGTGGGTTACCAGACCTTATATATTAATGCTGGCCAGGATCTGACCATACAGATGAAAGAGAAAATGCAGACACTCGGCGAGGTGGTGGTGAAGAGCCAGTTGCCAAAGACTCACGCCAAAGGTGATGCCATGCGCACCACCGTGGCGGGAACGATTCTTGAGAAAGCCGGAACGGTAAACGATGCTTTGTCGAAGATTCCTTCGCTCGAAGCAGAGCGCGACGGTGGCGTGAAGGTGCTGGGCCGAGGCGATGCTGAGGTATATATCAACGGTCGACGGGTGCAGGACACGAAGGAACTCTCTCGTCTGCGCTCTGACCAGATTCAGCACGTCGATGTGGTTCATAACCCTGGTGCCCGCTATGCCGCCTCGGTAAAGGCAGTGGTGCGCATCACCTTGAAAAAGGCGCAGGGCGAGGGCATCAGTTTTCAGGACTATACCTCGAACTATTATCAATACGGCTACACGCTGACAAACAATCTCGACATTAACTACCGTAAGAACGGTCTCGACATCACTGCCTCACTGTGGGCAGGCCGTTATGGTCACAGCAAGTCGCTACAGGAGAACGACCTTACCTATTACGTTGGCCCCGACTTCTACCTCGGCCGCAGCAATCAGGAGAGAAAGAATGTATGGAAGGGTTGGTCACCACAGTTACAGGTGAATTATATGCTGGACGAGAGCCACAGCTTCGGAGCTTTTTATAAGTACGATCGCCATCCTGGTGGAGATTCTGACGGATTCTTCTATACCGATAACTACGTCAATGGCGTCTACAGCGAGCGCTCAGAAAGCCACATCATCGGCGATGACAACTTCCGCAAACACATCTTCAATGCCTATTACAACGGCAAGGTGGGCCATCTGGGCATCGACTGGAATGTGGACGGCCTTTTTGACAAGACTGTTGAGGACAACAGCACGGAAGAGAAGACTATTGATGCCAACAATGTCCGTTCCAACCACAGCGTGAATAACGGCACCAAGAGCAGCAACAATTTCTGGGCTACGAAGCTCATACTCAGCTATCCTGTGTGGAAAGGCAATCTTAGCGTTGGCGGCGAATATAGCTACAACCACCGCACCGATGCCTACTCCTTCAACTCAGCCGAGACGCTGCCCGTGAAGGCCACCGACACGGAAATCAATGAGAAGTCGGCAGCCGCCTTCGTGGAATACGGGCGACAGTTTGGCAAACTCTATGCCCAGGTAGGCCTGCGCTACGAACACCTCACCAACGACTATTTCAATTTTGGCGTGCGGGAGGAAGAAGTCTGCCGCGACTACGGCGACTGGTTCCCCACTGCCACGCTCTCGATGCCTGTGGGCAAGCTGCAGCTCTCGCTTTCCTATCGTAAGGACATCGAGCGCCCCAGCTACTCCTACCTCACCAGCTCGACGGTTTACATCAACCGCTACACCTATCAGAGCGGCAACCCCTACCTGCGCCCCACCTATACCCATAACCTCGTACTCAACGCAGCCTACAAATGGGCAGGCATGGTCGTGACCTATTCGCGCACCAAGGACAATGTGACGATGGCAACCGAGCCTTTCCCAGGCGCTGACAATCCTATGGTAAGCCTTGTACGTTCCATCAACGGCAGTGATGGCTACAACCAGCTGAGCCTCAATCCCTACGCCAGACCCGTCATCGGCTGCTGGCATCCCACATGGTTCGTCTATGTCCAATTCCAAGACTACAAGTCACCTTGTGCAGACGGCAGCGAGATCACCCTCAGCCGTCCGTATGCCAACTTCGGATGGGACAACACCTTCGAACTGCCCGATGGCTGGCGCCTGAACGCAGGTATGCGCCTGTCGTCGAGGGGCGACGTGAACAACTTCCGTCTCAACCGCAATGCCTTCAGGAGCGACCTCGGTGTGCAGCGCGACTTCCAGCTGCGTCGCCTCGGTACTCTGACAGCCGACTTACGCTGCTACGATATGTTCAACACCAACAAGAATGGCGGCATCATCTATGGCATTCGCGAGATCACCGTCTATAACCCCGCCCGTCGCACCTTCATGCTCGACCTCACATGGAAATTCAACGAGGCACGCTCGAAGTATCGCGGCTCCGGTGCCGGCGATAAGCAGAAGGCGAGAATGTAGCACTGGTCATCCGTCACAGAAATGCACAGAATATCCCAGATATTTGGTGGTTCTTACAACTTTTGATAACTTTGCAAGGTCATAATAATAAAAATCGAAGCAGAACCATGAATTTCCGTTTAGAACAACCCAAAGATTATTGTGTGGTAGAGAATCTCATACGCGAAGCATTCTGGAATGTCTATCGCCCGGGATACACGGAACATTTCGTGATCAATCAATATAGAACCAATCCTGACTTTATCTCTGAGCTTGATTTGGTAATAGAAGACGGAAATAAGATAATTGATCATGCAATGCTCTCGAAGGCTATTGGGGGCATTGCGAGGGCACTTTCCCGCAAAAGGAAGGACTTCGCCTGTCAAAACAATTAGGATATGAGGAATAAATAATTACTATGGTTATAACGAGCGAGAGACTGAAGCATACGTTTTCTGAGGGTGGTGCGCAGGAGATATATCGAGAAGTTAGGGATAAGGATGATTTCCTCGGCTTTGCACGACGATATGTCTTTGATAACGACTATCGCGTGGCGAGGAGTGCCCTGTGGGGACTGACCAAAGCCACCGATGAGGAACTGTCAGAATTGCAGGTGATACGCAATGAACTGATAGACCAAGCCATACAGACGGATAATTCTTCTGTTAGGCGGCTGACCTTGAATATCATCGAGCGATTGAAGATGGACGAGGATGATTTGCGGACCGATTTCCTTGACTTCTGTTTCGAGCATATGGTCAGCATGGAGGAGTTTTCAGGTATCCAGACGCTCTGCATGAAGCTCGTTTATCGTATGTGCAGCTTTTATCCAGAGCTGATGGATGAATTGAAACGCACTCTTGACGCGATGGAGATAGACTATTACAAGCCCGCTGTAAAGTGTCTGCGTAAAAGGATTCTCAGGGGGAAATTTAGATAACATATTATACATATGGAAACAAATAGAATCATATTGCGCCCCTGGCGAGACAGTGATGTGGAGACCCTGTTCAAGTGGGCTTCCGATCCGGATGTGGGACCTCGTGCAGGATGGGCTCCCCATAAGAGTGTGGAGGAGAGTCTGGAGATAATCCGTACTGTATTCCATGATGCAACCAATACTTGGGCTATCGAACTCAAAGAGACGGGTGAGGCGATTGGTGCTATGGGTTACGGCCCATCTTGCGAGTGTGACCTGCCAGCACGTGATGGTGAACCGCTCGTCGGCTATTGGGTGGCTAAACCCTATTGGAACAAAGGTATCTGTACAGAAGCATTGCAACTGATGTTAGAGCATATCCGGCAAACGACAGACATCAAATCACTCATCAGCGGCCACTTTGTTGATAATCCTGCCTCAGGCCGGGTGATGGAGAAGTGTGGCTTCATTCCTACAGGTGAAACCTGCATAGACGCGAATCAGTATCAAGGTGAGAACAGACCAATTAGAGTATTGAGATTAGAACTTATAAAAAAAGAAATATGAATCAGAAATTTTGTCAGAGTTGCGGCATGCCGCTAACCGAAGATGTTCTCGGCACCAATGCCGACGGCACAAAAAACGAAGATTACTGCATGTACTGCTACAAGGATGGTCAGTTCCTGCAGGACTGCACCATGGACGAGATGATAGAGCATTGCGCCCAGTTTGTCGGTGCAGTAAACGAGGGATTGGAGAAGCCTATTACCAAAGAGGAGTATATCGGTATGATGAAAACGTACTTCCCTCAATTGAAGCGTTGGCGCCAAACATTGGATGTTAGTAACGATGAAATCATGATTGTTAACCCCGCTTTGGCTGGCGTTAAAGAACTCATTGCGCAGATGGCCGACAAACTGCCCATCGCTTACATCTCGTCAGTAGATCAAGAAGGTTTCCCTTGGACCAAGGCCATGTTGAAGCCACGTAAGCGTGAGGGTATCAAAACCTTCTACTTTACGACCAATACGTTCTCAATACGCGTAGCTCAATACAAGGCCAACCCCAAGGCCAGCATCTATTTCTGCGATGCCAAAGGCTTCAAGGGTATGATGCTGCGGGGCACGATGGAGGTACTGACGGATGCCGCCTCGAAAGAAATGATCTGGCACGATGGCGACGAACAGTATTACCCTGGCGGCGTTACTGACCCAAATTACTGCGTCTTGAAATTCACCGCCACCGATGGCCGCTTCTACAGTGATTTCTATCCACGTAGCTTTGTGATTGAATAAATGATTAAGAAAGCAAAGGCTGTGAGGTCAAGACACATGCTGAGTACCAATGAATCATCTGCCGAATATCCTGTCGTCGTTCCGAATTGTGGGAGCTGTTGCTCTGTTGTTAAGCGATGTGTCAAGCATTCTTTTGGGGGTGCTTTACGTCGTTTGTGGCATCAGCGACATAGCCGACGGATGGCAGGCTCGGAAGCTGAAGTGCGTTACAAGGACTGGAGCATTGCTAGATAGCGTGGCAGACATCTGCTTCGTTGCGTGTTGTGCCTGGACGCTCCTTCCGATACTCGAACTGCCGAAATGGCTATGGCTGTGGGCAGGAGTGATTGTCGTGATTAAAGTCGTGAATCAGCTTTCGGCACTTGCGATGTACGGGCGTTGCTGCTTCCCTCACACCACAGCGAACAAGTGGGCGGGATTCCTGCTA
>JAEEZP010000075.1 GCA_016291915.1 Prevotella sp.
AGAGGAGGGTATCTTCCGGTTGGCTGACTACCCCGTTCCTGTCTTGGTGATCAGAAGTAAGAGTGAAAAGACTGACAAACAGTTGTTTACCAAAATCTATCAGGCATTACCGATGGTTGATCCCGAGCCCATGATGAATATCCTCGCATGGCGTCAACAGGACCTCTTCCTGTCGGTTGTCTTCCTTCGTAAACGGCATCGTCCGGACTGTTATACGGCTGAAGGTGATGAGCAAATGATGGTTTCACCGGGTGCTTTGGATATGGCAGGATTGATCATCACCCCTCGAAAAGAGGATTTTGAACGGCTGACACCCGAACAGGCCGTGGACATTCTCAGGGAGGTGAGCCTCTCGGAGGAGGAGGCTGCTGAGGTGGAAGAACGTATCCGGACATGTAAAGGACCACAGGAAAAACCAAAGATCACGTCTGCAGGAAAGAAAGAACCTGTAGTGGCTGTCGGAATCATTAGTGCAGAGGAGATATCATTCTCGCTGAATAAGTCATATACTGCCAAAGGCACTTCCATCACAGGGTTACAACAAGTGTCTTTCTCCGAGGGCGGTATTCTGTGGAACGGCAACCGTTATCAGGAACTGCGATTTATTCCTGACGAGGGTGATGCTTCTTTCTCTATCCATGATGTAACCATCGGTGTGCAGTTCCATTGGGAGCGGAAGGAGACACAGACCTTCCAAGGTATTCTCCGTCTCGTCGTTGAGGCAGATAAGATATGTGCTATCAATGAGTTACCGGTAGAACAGTATCTTGTCAGTGTGATATCCAGTGAGATGAAAGCCACTTCATCATTGGAGTTTCTGAAAGCCCATGCAGTGATCTCCCGCAGTTGGTTGCTCGCCCAGATGGAGCGTCGGCGTTTACAGGGACAGCGGGAAACCGGCTTCTTCTCGTTTGTGAAGAAAGATGATGAACTGATACGTTGGTATGACCGTGATGACCATACCATCTTTGATGTATGTGCTGATGACCACTGTCAGCGTTATCAGGGAATCACCAAGGCAAACAATGTGCATGTGGTGGAGGCTGTGCGCGCCACGAAAGGACAGATCCTGATGTATGGCGATGAGATATGCGATGCGCGCTTCTCCAAATGCTGCGGTGGGGTGACGGAGGAATTCCAGTATTGTTGGGAGGATACCCCCAAGCCTTATCTCGTTTCTATCAAGGATGCTGTCGAGGGTGGTGCTCCTTTCTGTAAGACAAACGACCAGCGTATCCTCCGTCAGGTGCTCAACGACTATGATCAGGAGACATCCGATTTCTACCGTTGGACGGTGAGATATACGAAAGAGGAGTTACGCGAAATCATCGAGAAACGTCTTAAGATGTCGTTCGGGGAGATCCTGGATCTGATACCTTTAGAGCGAGGAAAGAGCGGACGAATCTGGAAACTGAAGATAGTGGGCTCTGAGCGTACATTCACGATCGGTAAGGAGCTGGAGATCCGTCGTGCGTTGAGTGAAACGCATCTGTACAGTTCTGCCTTCGAGGTAACCAAAGATGGTGATTGTTTCGTATTGCAAGGAAAAGGATGGGGCCATGGCGTGGGACTCTGTCAGATAGGCGCTGCTGTAATGGGAGAGAAGGGTTATCGCTATGATGAGATCCTCCTTCATTACTACCAGCATGCGGAGATAAAGAAAATATATAAGTAACAATCTTTTAATAATTAATATTACTGTCAATGAAGAAAAAGAATCCCTGGACATGGGTGCCCTCGTTGTATTTCGCAGAGGGCCTACCTTATGTCATCGTGATGACGATATCCGTGGTGATGTACAAACAGTTAGGACTGAGTAATGCCGATATCACCCTATACACCTCTTGGCTGTACCTGCCATGGGTGATAAAACCCTTATGGAGTCCGTTCGTGGATGTCATCAAGACAAAACGCTGGTGGATCACTGCCATGCAGTTGTTAGTGGGTGCCTCCCTGGGTGGCGTGGCTTTTACCATCCCTTCTGCCTCGTGGTTGCAATATACGTTGTTCTTCTTCTGGGTGATGGCGTTTGCCAGTGCAACACACGATATTGCTGCTGACGGTTTTTATATGTTGGGATTGGATGAGCACGATCAGGCATTCTTTGTGGGTATCCGCAGTACGTTCTATCGACTGGCAACGATCTTCGGACAAGGTATTCTGGTGATGATTGCCGGAAACATTCAGGTGCTCTTCCGATATAACATCGGGTATAGCTGGTGCCTCGTCTTCTACGGTGTCTGCGGAATCTTCATTGCCTTGTGGCTGTGGCACGGTTTTATCCTTCCTCGTCCGCAAGATGATAAGGGAATGGAACATCTTGATTCAAAGCAACTGATGAGTGAACTGCGGCATACGGTGGTTACATTCTTCACAAAGATGCCTTTGAAAGAGATTGTGATAGCCATCCTCTTTATGTTACTCTACAGAATGCCTGAAGGATTGTTGGCAAAGGTCACGCCACTCTTCCTTCTCGACAGTCATTCAACGGGTGGACTGGGCTTGTCTCCGCAGGAATACGGACTTGTACAGGGAACGATAGGTGTTATAGGACTGACACTCGGTGGTATTCTCGGTGGTATCTTGGCTGGTCGTGATGGCTTGAAACGCTGGTTGTGGCCGATGGTATGTGCCATCACCCTTCCCGATGTCGTAT
>JAEEZP010000076.1 GCA_016291915.1 Prevotella sp.
CATCCCGCCCCATGCCTATGGGGAGGGAACGAGGGAGGGGCAAACCTAAACTCTAAACCCTAAACTCTAAACCAAAATTGTTGCGATAGCGACAATTCCCTCTACAACCGTAAACGCTGTGGTCCAGGCGGCCTGGAAGTTGAATCCCCCCGTCACCCCGTCGATGTCGAGCACCTCACCGGCAAAAAACAGATGAGGCACAACACGGCTCTCCAACGTCTTACTGTTCACACTATTGAGAGCAACACCGCCACAGGTCACAAACTCATCCTTAAAGGCTGAGCGCCCATGGATCACATAGTCATCATTGGTGAGCGTGTTCACCAGTCGGTTGAGATCTTTCTTTCCTAACTCATTCCATCGTTTCTCAACCTTCTCTCCCAAACTCTTCGATAACAGATGACTCCACAACCTGCTCGGCAGATCGTAGGGCCGTATGTTGGCGAGCATCTTTTGGGGATACTGTATAGAGAGACGTTGCAATTCCTCACTCACCTCGTTCTCCTTCTTACTGATCCAGTTGATACTCAGCGGTGACCGGTAGTGCTGCTCAGCCAGATGATGGGCAGCATAACTCGACAGTCGGAGGATGGCCGGTCCGCTCATGCCCCAATGGGTGAGCAACAAAGGCCCTGACGCACGGAAGGCAGTGCCCGGGATCATCACCGTGGCGTTGTCAACCACCGTACCCATCAAGGCGCGTACAGTCGTATCTTCGATATTAAAGGTGAACAGTGAGGGCACAGGATCAACGATCTCGTGACCCATCTCTGCCAACCATCGTAACCCTTCTGCACGCGGTTGTCCACCTGTGGTGACACAGATATGGTCGTAGTCGGATAATTCCTCGAGCGACTGAATCTTCACGCCCGTTCGTATCTCCACGCCATAACGCTTGCAGTAGTGTAGGAAACAGTTGATGATGGTCTGGGAATCCTGTGACTGGGGAAACACGCAGTGATCCTCTTGAATGGTCAGCCGCACCCCATGCCGTTCAAACCACGCATAGGCATCCCGCTCACTGAACCCTTTCATGAGTCGTTTCATCAGTCGGTGACCACGGGGATATACCTCTTTCAGGTCGCGTACCCCCTCAAAGGTGTTTGTGCAGTTACAGCGTCCGCCGCCCGACACCTTTACTTTACGCAGCACCTCATTGCCACGCTCGAAGATCGTGACACCCATATCCGGCATCCTCTCTTTCAGACACACGGCCAGGAAGAATCCTGCCGCCCCACCTCCTATAATCGCAGTTTTTGCCATCTTCTTCACCTTTAATAATCATTCTTTGATACCGTATTGCCCGTGGGTGATAGTCTCCAACGGCATACGCAGATAGATCATGTCGTAACCACTGTTATGGGCGTTCTCCTCGAAAAAGAAACCGATGAACCCCTGTGGCTGTCTGATCATCGTGGAATAGCAGGATGATGTGTTGCTTACCTGGTATTTCCCTTCCCATGCCCTGGCGAAGTGCTGGGGTGTGTCATAGTCGGACGTTTCCGTCAGCGGCTTATACCAGATGGTCACGTTTGTCCTGTTGGTCGCTACCGACTGTAAGGCCAGTTTCACCTGGGCATGATCACTGAGGCGTATGGCATCCACGATGAGGATCTCCCCGTTGCACGCGTTCTGGTCATCAGCGTTGTAGATACCGCTGTTCGTATCATCAGGCGTCTGACCGATGCCCCAGTGGCCCGTGGCTGCCGACCGGTCCTCGTAGGTGAAGATATTCCACGTACGACCTTTGTTCACCCTACTGCTCAGCAGCACGTTCCCGTCAGGCAGTTCCTCACACTTACACTCGTCACCGTTTCTGAGGGCAGGACGGTCTTCGCCTCCCAGCACGTTCCAGCTCTTTCCGAAATCGTCGGAGTACATCACGTAGTTGGCATTCATCTTTTCTGTCATCGTCCGCACGCATAGTCCTGCATAGAGACGGTAATGACTGCCCACCTTTATCCTGGTGCTCTGACATATCCTCCCGGAGGAGAAGAACAAAGCCTTTA
This sequence comes from Prevotella sp., assembly GCA_016291915.1. Taxonomy (GTDB): domain Bacteria; phylum Bacteroidota; class Bacteroidia; order Bacteroidales; family Bacteroidaceae; genus Prevotella. The sequence goes on from JAEEZP010000076.1 coordinate 2,010, forward strand.
CTTGCGGTAGTTTGTCATAGACCACGGAGGTGATATCCATGGGCCTGGTCCATTTCCACTCACCGGTCACACGATCGTAATGACCTCTCATGCTGGCCATGCGCACCGGTGCTTCACGTGTGGAGCGTGGAAAGCCGACGGTGCCCGACACTAACATCACCAGCACCTCATCATGCTCCCGGTCAGCGATGATGGAGGCATCCCCATAGTACCGGTTGTCGCTGCCGCTCACCGCCTTGCTGCCGGCAAGACAGAACGGAGCGCCCCAGGTATTGCCGTTGTCACGGCTGATGCGTGCATACACATCCACCGCCCCATAGCCGATATCCCTTTTCCCTTGGCGATAGTCACTCAGGGCTATCAGATCGCCGTTTCTCGTGCAGGCGATGGCGGGTATGCGGTAGGGTATCGGTGATGTGGTGTTGTCATAGAGCAGATATCCGGTCATAGGGGCATGGCTCTTATTGTCTGCCAGCACGTTGTTGGTGACAGCGTACAGCAGCATCATCAGCAGCCAGAAAAGGTAATTCTTTGTTTTCATCTGTTTGACAGCCTCCTTCTCGTTATGCTGCAAAAATAGACATAAAAAGAGGAATATGCAAGATTTTCCTCTTTTTTGTTTGTAATGATATACCAGTTGACCAAGAGCACTGAAAGTGCGTCAGAACATAGGCAGGGGTTTCGCTGCGCTCCACCGCCTGCCTGTAATCTCTTCAGGCCTTCGGCCTTTGATCAACGTGTGGTAGTGCCCCAAGCATCAAGAAGCTTATGCATATAGCGGGACAATGTCTACATGCCGCTGCTCGAAATTGTCTGCCGAGAAAGTATTCTGACTCCACTAGTCCACCTGAATTTCACTAAATCATTTGTAATCAATAATATACATCATTTTATAGTCCACCTAACCCCCACCTGATACCCACCTAACCCCCACTTAATATAAAATTGATAATTGATAATTTTTGGAGCAGCGAGCGCAGAGCTATGCTTGCATAGGCTATGCCGAGTCGTGACAAAAATCATCAGAGATAATTGATAATTGATAAAAGGGAGGGGAACCCGAGTGGGCAACGCCCACATTGCGTTCGGTTCTACAACTCTGTTGCAGATCCGAACCCGAGTGGGCAACGCCCACATTGCGTTCGGTTCTACAACTCTGTTGCAGATCCGAAC
>JAEEZP010000077.1 GCA_016291915.1 Prevotella sp.
CAGAGTATTTCGGCAAGTATGTCTTCAACCGCACGAAGATGTACAAATACCTTCAGCGTGATGTGTACGACAAGCTCATCGATGTGATAGACAACGGCGTTCCCTTGGACGAGTCTATCGCCGATGCAGTGGCAAAAGGAATGAAGCAGTGGGCCGACGAGAATGGCGTCACACATTACACACACTGGTTTCAGCCACTGACAGAAGGAACAGCGGAGAAGCACGATGCCTTCATCGAGCATGATGGTAAGGGAGGTATGATAGAAGAGTTTTCCGGAAAGTTGCTCATGCAGCAGGAGCCCGACGCCTCTTCCTTCCCTAACGGAGGTATCCGCGCTACTTTCGAGGCTCGTGGTTATTCTGCTTGGGATCCCACATCCCCGGTCTTTATCATCGACGATACCCTCTGTATCCCCACAATCTTCATCTCTTATACCGGTGAAGCCTTGGATTACAAGGCACCGCTCAAACGTGCGCTGCATGCCATAGACGAGGCAGCCACCCATGTTGCCCGCTATTTCGACCCCAAAGTGAAGAAGGTTATCTCCAACCTCGGTTGGGAACAGGAGTATTTCCTCGTTGACGAAGGGTTATACTCCGCACGCCCCGACCTGATGTTGACAGGCAGGACGCTCATGGGACATGACTCTGCCAAGAACCAACAGATGGATGATCACTACTTTGGAACCATTCCCGACCGTGTACAAGCTTTCATGAAAGACTTGGAGATCCAGGCTTTAGAACTGGCTATTCCTTGTAAAACACGTCATAACGAGGTGGCTCCCAACCAATTTGAGATTGCTCCGATATACGAAGAGACGAACCTCGCAGTCGATCATAACATGCTGTTGATGTCACTGATGAAGAAAGTAGCCCGCAAACACGGCTTCCGCGTGCTTCTCCACGAGAAGCCCTTCGACGGTATCAACGGCTCAGGAAAGCACAACAACTGGAGTCTTTCTACCGATACGGGTGTCTTACTCCATGCCCCTGGCAAGAATGCTGAGCAAAACCTGCGTTTCGTCACGTTTATCGTGGAGACGCTGATGGGTGTCTATAAGCACAACGGACTGCTGAAAGCCTCCATCATGAGTGCTACCAATGCGCATCGTCTGGGAGCCAACGAAGCACCGCCGGCCATCATCTCTTCTTTCTTGGGAAAACAGGTCAGTGAGTTATTAGACCATATAGAGAAAGCCGATAAGGAAGATCTCTTCTTCATGGCCGGCAAACAAGGGATGAAACTGGATATTCCTGAGATCCCGGAACTGCTGGTTGACAATACCGACCGTAACCGTACTTCCCCCTTCGCCTTTACCGGTAACCGTTTTGAGTTCCGTGCCGTAGGTTCGGAAGCCAACTGTGCCTGTGCGATGATCGCTCTTACGGGTGCTGTTGCAGAAGCCTTGATGAACTTCAAAGAGCGTGTTGACAAACTGATAGCAGCGGGTCAGGAGCAGACAAGTGCGATCATTGACGTGCTTCGCGAGGATATCAAGACATGCGCACCCATCCGTTTTGACGGTAATGGCTACAGCAACGAGTGGGTGGAAGAAGCTACCCGCCGTGGACTGGATGTAGAGAATTCGTGTCCGGTGATCTTCGACCGTTACCTCGATGCGTCGAGTATTGAGATGTTCGAACGACTGAACATTATGAACCGTAAAGAACTGCTTGCACGTAACGAAGTGAAATGGGAGACATACACGAAGAAGATCCAGATTGAGGCTCGTGTATTAGGTGACCTCACAATGAATCATATCATCCCCGTGGCAACGATGTATCAGACACGTTTGGCACAGAATGTTGCCAGCATGATCAATGTCTTCGGGGAGGAAGAAGGAAAGAAGCTAACGGCCAGCAATATCAGTATTATCCGTGATATCGCTGAACGTACCCAACTGATCGAACGGAAAGTGCAGGAACTGGTAGAGTCACGTAAGGTTGCCAATGTGATTACCAATGAGCGTGAAAAAGCCATCGCCTACCATGATACGGTAGAACCGAAGATGGGAGAGATACGGTATCACATCGACAAGTTGGAACTGACCATTGCCGATGAACTGTGGACCTTACCAAAATACAGGGAACTGCTGTTTATCCGTTAATAACAAATACTTACTTAGGCATCTCCTCTGTCAGGATACGCTCGAGTTCCTCGGCAGAGAGACGCAGTTTGAACTCACCATTGATGGCCACGCTGATGCTGCCCGTTTCCTCGGAACATACGATAGCGATGGCATCACTGTCTTGTGATATTCCCATGGCTGCACGGTGGCGCAAGCCCAGTTCCTTGGGGATATTACTCTCGTGAGACACCGGCAGGATACATCCGGCTGCACGGATGCGCTGATTGCTGATGACCATGGCCCCATCGTGCAAGGGTGAGTTCTTGAAAAAGATATTCTCTATCAACCGTTGGTTCACTACCGCATCGATCACATCTCCGGTAGCTACGATATCATTCAGCGGGGCACTACGCTCAATCACGATCAGAGCACCCACATACTTCTTCGACATACTCATACACGACATCACAATCGGCATGATAGTTTCCTTGTCAACATCCGCTCCTTTCTTACTACTGGACTTAAACAACTTAACGAGAGAACGCATCCGCTGGTGAGCACCCAGATTATAAAGAAACTTTCGGATCTCCTCCTGGAACAAGATAATCAAAGCGAGCACACCGACACTGACCAATTTGTCGAGGATACTACCCAGTAAGCGCATCTCCAGGATCTGACTCACAAAGAGCCAGACAAGTACAAACACCATAATGCCGATAAACACATTCAGTGAGCGTGACTCTTTCATCAGTCGGTAGATGTAATACAACATCAAGGCGACCAGGACAATATCGATAATATCTTTTATTCCGAAGTAAAACATATGTTGTTATTTTAGTTGACAAGTAAACAAGTAAACGAGTAGACAAGTTAATAGTTAAACGGGGATTATCAGTTTCTTCATGAGGGTGATTGTCTCAACAGCTTCCCGCACATCATGAACACGGAGGATGGACACGCCCTTTTGCAAAAGGTATCCATGTAACACTGACGTACCGTTCAAAGCCTCATCAGGAGTGACCCCCAACGACTTATAAATCATCGATTTACGGGAGATGCCAACCAACAATGGCAGTTGGAGGGCATGCAGACGCTCCATTTCTCGCATGATAGCATAGTTCTCATCCAAGGTTTTGCCAAAACCGAAACCTGGGTCGAGTATAACATCCTTTACGCCCAAGGCATGCAGATGCTGTACTTCACGACTGAAAGTCATCAGCATATCATGCATATTCCCACTGGTGGACATCAGGATATAAGGCACCTGCAGTCGGGCAACCGTTTCGAACATCTCCTCCCGACGTACCGACATATCCCCCACATCATTGATGATTGAGACACCATACTTGTTGACTGCCCATTGTGCGATGAAAGGACGGAAGGTGTCAACCGACAAGATAGCATCGGGAAAATGCTGACGGATGGCGGGCAAAGCCATCTTCAAACGGTCATATTCTTCCTCCTGTGTAACGACAGCGCCCCCGGGACGAGTGGAGCAAGCACCGATATCAATGAGCTTTCCACCTTCTTCCAAGATGGCCGCGGCTCGGCTCACCACCTCCTCTTCCAACTGAATCCTGCTGCCGGCATAGAAGGAGTCGGGGGTGATGTTCACAATGCCCATCACTTGTGGTTCAGACAAGTCGAGCAAAGTACCGTTTACATTGATTGTATCATGTGCCATTTCCATCTTTTCACGAAAGTAAAAAAAGATATTGCAAATATACTTCATTATTTTAAAATAACTGATTATCTTTGCAGTAAATTTAATAAAATTATGGAATTATCCGAATTATATAGCTATTTCGCTGCTCATCCACAGATCACCACCGACAGCAGAGACTGTCCCGCAGGAAGTATATTCATCGCCCTGAAAGGAGAAACGTTCAATGGCAATGCCTATGCCGCCAGTGCACTGGAGAAAGGTTGTGCCATCGCCGTTATCGACGAGAAGGAATACCTCACTGACGATCCACGATATGTATTGGTAGACAGTGCCTTACAGACTCTGAAAGACTTGGCGCGCACCTACCGGAGACAGTTTAAGATTCCCGTCATCGGTATCACCGGCACGAACGGAAAGACCACCACGAAAGAACTGATTGCCGCCGTGTTGAAAGAGAAATACAACGTGCTGTCCACACAGGGGAACTTCAACAATGACGTGGGAGTACCCAAAACACTCTTGCGACTGCAAAAGGAACATGAGATTGCCGTCGTGGAGATGGGAGCCTCACATCCCGGTGACATCAAGACACTCGTCGAGACTGCTGAGCCGACCTGCGGACTGATCACCAGCGTGGGGCGTGCCCACCTTCAGGGATTCGGCTCCCTTGAGGGAGTGATGAAGACAAAAGGGGAACTGTACGACTATCTTATTGAGGCTGACCATAACAACCACCATGACATCATCCCCATCTTCATTAATGCAGACAACGAGTACCTGATGCAGATGGCCCGCGACCGGCATGCTGAAGAGGTGATCTTCTATGGCTTAGGAACCCACCCCGACATCAGCATCCAAGGTGAGATCATCGGATGTGCCCCATTCCTTTCCTTCCGTTGGAGGCTACAGAACAATTTCTTCGGCAGTAACTCCGACTGGTATGTCGTAAACACCCATCTCATCGGGGCCTATAATATCGAGAACCTCTTGGCTGCCATCACGATAGGCTATCATTTCGGTGTGATGCCCGAAAACATCAACCATGCGCTGAACAACTATATCCCCCAGAATAACCGTTCACAACTGACGGTGACCGAACATAACAAACTGATTGTGGATGCTTACAATGCCAACCCCACATCAATGGCTGCCGCTCTGGATAACTTCCAACGAATGGAGGTGGAGCACAAAATGGCTATTCTCGGTGAGATGAGAGAGTTGGGCGATGCTACTGAAGAGGAACACCAGAAAATGATCGACCAGCTGAAAGAGGCTCATTTCGATACCGTCTGGCTGGTAGGAGAGATCTTCTCGAAGTACGACTGCGAGTTCCAGAAATTCAACAGTGTAGAGGAGGTGATAGAAACACTGCGGGAGCAGCCTGTGGATAATCACTATATCCTATTGAAAGGAAGCAACAGCGTAGGACTCTATCGTCTGAAAGACTATCTGTAATTAGGAATACCTTGGATTTTTTGACAGGTTTTTGCTTATGAGCATAAAACCTTTTGCTTACAAGCGCAAGATCTTGCGCTTGTAAGCTTGTCTCCCCTAACGAGCTTATTCTCAATCTGTAGACTCAATCAACCAGGATTAAAACAGACTTTAATAACGAGAAAACCATTACAATTTGTTTACATTTCTCTGTTTTTGTATTCATTAACATAATTATCAAATAAAAATACCAATCTACAAAATATACTCTTTTTTCTCTTTTTTTTGTTCAAAAAAACTTGTTATATAAATATATTTTATTATATTTGCAAAACTTAGTGCTTCTTATAGAAGGACTGATTATTTTACATTCATTGATGTTGCTGGAGGCCAGTGCAAAAAATGAGAGTAATATTAATAAAAAACTGTACTGTCAGTACGCTTTTTTTTAATATCCGTAATCATTATTGCGGTGACCCTCTTCTTTTGCCTTTATGATGAACACTCCCCCAGTAATTGGACATCTAGAGTGGTTTCCTATGCGTGTCACCTATCATCGGGAACTGAAAATGAAAAGATTTCTCGATGAACTTGGTATTGAGAACTTTATACCCATGCATTATGAAATCGTCAATACGAGAGAAGGTAGAAAACGTATGTTAGTACCTGCCATTCACAACTTGATTTTCGTAAGATCGACTCAAGAGGAGCTTACGGAGCTGAAGATGACACGCAAGGAATTTGAGCCGCTACGCTATATGATGAGCATCAGCCGTCATGGAGAAACGCCGAAGACTATCCTCCGTGTGCCTGACAAGGAGATGGAAAACTTCATGCGGGTGGCTTCCACACAAGATGACAGTCTGCAGTATCTCGACTATCAGGACTTCATCGGTAAGGAAGGTAAGCGTGTGAAGATCAATGAAGGAACATTTGCCGGTGTGGAGGGAGTGATCAAACGTATCAAGAAAAACAAGCATGTAGTTGTTCAGATAGAGGGCGTGGCAGCTATCGCCATAGCTTTCGTTCCGTCGAAATATCTAAGTATCCTATAAATATTAACTTTTTTCCGCCAGCATGTTACAGTTTTGTTTCAGTGCCCGTGGAAAATTCAATCTATTAACATATGGACAAATACGCAGAAATGTTAGCCGAATTCCCGTTCGACCTGTTGCACATCGCACAGTCGTTCGCCAACGACAACAAATCGCCGTTGATTGAGCCTGCCCATTTGCTTCGCGCGCTGCTACATAAGAGCGCCGGACTGGTTAGTTTCATCGAAGACACACTCGATGAGGATTACTATTACCTGCTCGACTGGGCCGACATGCGCATGAAACAATGCGACAAGTCACCCTATGGAATGAAAGGTATTGAACTCTCTAAGGACTCTAAGAATGTAGTGAAAGAAGCAAAGGAGATTGCAGAAAAACACGGACTGTCAGAGGTGACGCCTATCACATTGTTAGCCTCTCTCGTGACGCCGGGTATCGGCTTCAGCTACGAGCAGTTGAAGACACTGCCCCTGCAGGCTGACAAGATCATGGCCACACAGTCGGGTTCTGCTCCGAGGCCCTCTGCATCCGTATCTTCATCCGGTGGAAGCAGTGCCGCTGCAACCGGTGCTGCCAATGACTTTTGTGTACCACTGCTGGATGAGATCGGTGACACTAACGTAATCGGCTTCGACAAAGAAGTGCTTTCCATCGTTGAGATCCTGGCCCGTAAAGACCGTGCCAACCTGCTGATCGTGGGTGAGACAGGTGTCGGTAAGACCAGTCTGATCAACAGTATAGTCCAGCGTCTGCGTGACAAGAAAGTGCCGGCTTCCCTGGAGAGCATGCAACCCTATGAGCTCGATCTGATTGCCTTGAGTCAGGGTGTAAGCTACAAAGGCGAGATCGAAGACCGTTTCAAGAAGGTTTCTGAGGACCTGCTTAACCAGACACAACCTATTCTCGTGATTGAGAACTTCCACCGCGTAGAGGATAAGCAGAGTGTGCTCAACGGCATCCTGCCGAACCTGAAGAAACTCCTCTCCAAGAACCAGTTACAGGTAATCTGTACTGCCACCATCGACGGTTACACGAAAGACATTGAGAAGGATAAGGAGTTTACCGCTTTCTTCGAGAAGATTACCGTGGAGGAGCCTACAGAAGAGCAGGCTATCGAGATTATCAAGAGCAAGCGTGAGAGTTATGAAGAGTTCCACCATCTGCCTATCGAGGAAGAGGTACCTGCAGAGATTGTGCGTCTGGCCAAGCGTTACATGCCCGACCGCCGGTTGCCGTCATCTGCTCTTGACCTACTCGACCGTGCGATGTCATCTGTGAAGATCGCCAATGAGATGGCTGATCTGGCAGGTGAGGGCAAGGCTGAAGCCAAGATGGAGAAACTGGAGAAAGATGCCGTAAGAGATGTCGTTGCCAAGATGACCGGTATCCCGATGGGTAACATCCAGTCTGAGGAGCGTGAGAAACTGGGGAATGCCGAGGCTATCCTCCACCAGCGTGTGGTGGGTCAGAACCATGCTATCAAGAGTATCCTTGATGCGATCTTCGAGAGCCGTTCCGGTCTGAACAAGAAAGGACAGCCTATGGGATCGTTCTTCTTCCTGGGTCCGACTGGTACCGGTAAGACAGAGTTGGCTAAGTCATTGGCAAACTTCCTCTTCGACGATGAGACAGCCATGCTGCGCTTCGACATGTCGGAGTATAAAGAGGAGCACTCTGTGGCACTGCTCTATGGTGCGCCTCCGGGATATGTGGGTTATGAAGAAGGTGGATTGCTGGTTAACCAGATCCGTCAGCACCCCTACTCTGTCGTCCTCTTCGATGAGATTGAGAAAGCACACAAGTCGGTCTTCGACCTGTTCCTACAGATTCTCGACGAAGGTAAGCTGCATGATCGTCTCGGACGTGTCGGTGACTTCTCGAACTCACTGATTATCTTCACGTCAAATATCGGTAGTGACTATATCTTCAAGTCATTCGGAGAAGGCATCGTTCCTACACACGACAAGTTGCTCGAGGTGATGCAAGGCAGTTTCCGTCCGGAGTTCCTCGCCCGTCTGACAGAGATCGTGCCGTTCTCACCGATTACCGAAGAGATGATCGACCGTATCTTCGATATCCATATCAAGAACCTGCTGAAGACGCTCAACGAGCAGAACATCAAGCTTGTGATCGACGAGTCGGCCCGCAAATATGTCACCAAGGTGGGCTTCAACGCACACTACGGAGCACGTCCTATCCTCGGTATCATCCGTAAGGAGATCCGCCGCCCATTGTCAAAACTCATCATCGCCGGTGATGTGGCTGCAGGAGATACCATCACGATGAAGTACGACGAGGAACAGAAACAGATCCAGTGGGATATCGACTCACCGGAAGGTGGTGAAGAACCGGCAAAAGAGGCTCCTGCACCCGCCCCGGAAACACCAGCGCCTGCTCCGGAAGCCCCTGCTGAGGTAGAGACAAAGGCAGAAGAGAAAACAGAAGAATAATCTTTAATTATTAACAATAAATTTAACCTTTATTATGGCAAGAAAAACTGTTATTACAAAGGTACTCGACGCAGAGGCCCAGGATGGTATCATCGAGTTCCCACAAAACCGTGCATTGTATGCCGATCAGTTTACTGACGAGGCACCGAACACTGACGAAGACCGCGAAGGTTTCAAGCCCAAGAGCATGAAAGATGTTTTCGAGCACTATCAGCCCAGCAAGAAGGGTGTCACCATGGAGACAGAAGAAGGTGGTGCTGTTTATGAGGACTTCGACTTCAAGCAGATCAAAGACTTTGAGGATGAGCAGCTGATCGCACAGAGTGAACTGCTGGGTTCCGCAAAGAATAAGATTGATGCTTACAACTCTGTTATCCGCCAGTTGGAGAAGAACAAGACACTGCGTAACACGCTGAAAGACGAGGCTGCACGCGGCAATCTGAAGAATGCCCTCAAGGCTCTGCTGGCAGAACTTGATGAAGCGGATTAAATGGTTTAGAGTTTAGAGTTTAGAGTTTAAGGTTTTAAAGTCTCTAAGGACATTAAGGACTTTAAGGACCTTAAGGACCTTATCAAAAAAACAATTAAAAAAACAAGAAATAAATATGGCAGCAGAAGAACTGAAAAAAGAAGCTCAAGGCGAAGGCATGCAACTTCGTGAGAAAATTGAGAACCCTTCAGCCTTATTACAGGAGAGTCTTGACGGACTGAATAAGTTCGGTGGATTCCAGATGGTGAAAGGTCTTATCAAGGGTGTTGAGAATATGGACCCACGCCGCAAGGCTGTGAAGAACATCTTCCTTGGTGATGCAGCATACGCTGACAATCGTAAGAAACTGAAGAATGAGCTGGAGCTTTGGGTAAACATCCTGGAGGCTGGCGGTACTGACCCGATGAGTATTATCGAGTCTTGCAAGGCTAAGCGTGACAAGGCAGAGAAGAACATGCAAGACAACCTCTTCAATGTCCATGAGGAAATCAAGAAGCTGGAGGTTACCTATCGTGCCCTCGATTCTTTCTTCGCAAACGCCGGTCAGGGTAAGATGGATTGCCTGACACTGATGAACGTCAATAAGGATGAGCTCGAGTATCACGATTCAGAGGATACCATGGCTATCCGTGATGAGATGGAGAAGTACTACGACCGTCTGAGTCTGAAGAACAACTACAGTTTGCTGATCATCCCTGGTTATCTGGGTGACTCCAACACCATCCGTATGTGGGCCGACACCGCTTACCGCAATAAGGTAATGATGGTGACCGACTTCAAGGACAGTCAGAATTTCAGCATGTTGAAGGATGAGCTCGACGATGCTAACATGCAGGGACAGGATGCTAAGTTGGCAAATGTCATCATGACCTGTAACTACCTGCTCGGACGTAAGAAGTCAGAGTTGGCCAACGAGGATGATGACCTGTATGTACCCGCATCAGCAGCCTTGGCAGGACGTATGACCAATACCGACGAGATCGTTATCGCACAGGGTGCCGCCGGTAAGAAATACGGAACATTGAGCAATGTAAAGGGTGCACGTCTCGATCTGCGTAAGTCAGAGATTGCAGCACTCATCGATCAGGGTGTTATTCCTATGGTGGAGGAAGACGGTCGTACAATGGCCTTCTCTAACCGCTCACTCTACAACGGTGCTACTCTCGGATTGCAGGAGTATCCTATCGTACGTGTGTTCGACTGGATTGGAAAGGTATTCCAAAACTTCTTCAACGACGAGGCATTCATCAACTGGAACTCTGCCGTGAAAGCAGAACTGCAGCAGGCTGTTCATGACTTCCTGAGCGACTATAAGGGCCCGGGTAAGTTGATCGAGAACTACAACCTGAAAGGTATCAATCAGGATCCTAAGACCAAGGATATCAAGATTGAGGTGGAACTGAAACCATTCTTCGCAGCAAAGAACTTCTTCATCGAACTGACCGGACACAACGGCCAGGCTGGTGTTGAATGGGATCAGAATGTATCTTAATAGTTTAAAGTTTAGAGTTTAGAGTTTAGGGGGACTGGTCTGCGAAACGGCCCCGTCCCCGTAACTTAACCTGAAGATTATTAACTGAAAAGAAATTCATTTTTTTATTTTACTTTTTTAATTAAACAATTAAACAATTATGGCAACAAGAACCGTAACAATCAACGCTGATGGCATCGCCGAGCGTGAAGTAATGTATGTTCGTTATGAACTGAATCAGCAGACCGACGTTGAAGGTCAGCCCACAGGTACCACACGTGGTGGTAAGATCTTTGTAAAGGTTAAGTCAAACGACGATGGCAACACCGAGTTGCTGGAGTGGATGTGCGACACCTATATGAGCAAGTCTGGCACAATCTCTTTCCCCAACCGTCAGGGTGGTGAGATGAAGCACCTCGATTTCAAGGAGGGCTACATGGTAGAGTATGCTGAGACCTATGACAACAAGAATGAGACACAGCAGTACGAGGAGTTCACTATCTCTGCTAAGGAGATCTCTATCGGCAACGCTCGTCACAACAACCGTTGGACTATCGACAACTAATCCTTGTCTAAATACCTTGGGGCTTCCATCGCGGGAGCTCCAAGGCTCTCTTTTATCTATTACACCTTATCATTTATTACACCTTATTATATATAGCGCATGGGATTCCTTGACGACATTTCAAAAGCAGCTGATTCTCTCAAGAAAACATCAGATGGTGTAGAATCAGATATTGAGGATTTGTTAAATCTTTTTGGATCCAAGAAGAAAGCAGCTCACTCTGCTGAGTCGGCCATAAGAGATACTGTCAACTCAGCAGAGTCAGCC
>JAEEZP010000078.1 GCA_016291915.1 Prevotella sp.
ATTCAGATGATCTTGTTCCAACCAACCGAGTTTTTCCCGATGCGGACAGTCGGTAAGCACAGCCTGCATATTACTGCGTTCAGCCCGCTCAATCAGTCGGTGGGTCTTGGTGAACAGCTCATTGGAACACTCAAACATAGAGCCTTCCGGTGCACTGTTATAAACGAAACAACTGTTCAGTTGGTGGATGACAGGTAATCCCTGGGGATTGGGCTGTCCTTCCAATACAGCACCTTCCACTTGAATATACCGATAGCCATAGTATGCAAAACGGGGATGCCAGTATTCCCGGCCTTCGCCCTTCAGCGTATATTCATAAAAGTGCTGTCTGCCGGTCATACGCTGGTCGACACATCCTTGTGGAAAGAGTCGTTCTCCAACAAACAGGGTGACCTTCTGCCCGGCCTTTCCTGAAACGAGTATCTCTGGGAATCCGGCAAGGTTCTGTCCCATGTCACAGACGAAAGCGGAAGCATCGACCGCCCGTTTCATCTTATCACTGACAATAGCCAGTGAGTCAGCAGGAATCTTGTTCCACTCCTTGATAGCATAACGCTCCATGATCTTTACGGGAGGAGCTGTCTGTATGCGTAACTTCCCTAAAGGAGCCTCTACGACGGCTGCCTCTTTCCAACCCTTGTCGTCAAACGTTCCGAGATAAGCATCCGACTGCTCCAGACGTGCATCATAGGATTCCCCACCATACATACAGTTGTAGGTAATCGGACTGAGTGACCATTTCCAACTCTCATCGCTGCGCATAACCTGCTGCGTACCATCGGAGTAGTTGACAATCATCTTGAAGATCAGCTTCGGAGCACCGAAGGAGGTTTGTAACTTGGTATATCTGCCCAGTCGCTGAACGTTGAACATACCGTTACCCAATAATACATGGACAGCATTACGCGCGTTCCTTATTATATATGGGGTGACATCATAGAGTTGATAGTAAACGGTCTTGTCGTATTCACTCCATAATGGTGCAAACTCACTGTCACCGATCTTCTTACCATTGATGGATAACTCATAGTGACCAAGTCCGCAGACATATACCACGGCATTGAGAATTTTCTTCTTCCCGGTCTTGAGTCCTTTACGAAGGATAATACTCCTGGCCGACAGGGTGTCCACCTCCGCCCATGCATTCTTGAAGACATCCTTCTTAAAATCAGCGTTGCTCCATCTGCCTGTGGGAATCTTTGCATCAGCTTTGCTGATGGCACCGATCCATTGCGCATCAATCGTCTTGGGTGCCACATAGATGGTTTGCGGATCACTCCATGCGGAAGGATTACCCGAACGGTCCCATACCCGTACCTGCCACTGATATCCGTATTTGTTCTCTGACAGGGTGGGGAGGGAGATATGCTGACTCTCGGAAGACATCACTTTTTCCCCTTGATAAATCTTCTTTCCTGTAACTCTTTCTTTCACCTCTATCTGATAGGCTGTCTGGATATCGTTCCGGATATCCGATGACAGTTGCCAGCCCACCTGTATGGCCTGCTCGACGACAGCATCTCCACTCTGGTAGTTACAGGTGGTTCTCGTTATACTTATCGTTGCATTGCAGGGAAGATAGCTGAGGAGTGCTACAAAGGTCAAAAAGATACTTTTCTTCATGGTGTGATGATTTTACCGTCTTTCATTTCTGCTATAACACTCCGTCCACCGGTGGCATGTAGCTTAAACTTTACATTCCATGATTTGGGCCATGAGGGGAAGAGAAGGAGTTCTCCTGCCGGCGTCTCCTGTAAGAGCATCTCCTGCAGACTGATCATCGCAGAACCGCCACGGTTGCAGTCGGGAGCCCAGTCAAAAGCTGGTTCCCAGAATGCGGGGAAGCGGTAAGGACCGTCTGCAAACTTCTCTTTCATCAGCCGGGCTGCCTCATCGGTGAGTCCCAGGCATGCAGCCCAGATAGGATCTTGTTTCCATCCCTTACTGCTTCGCATCTCAATGGCGTGTGGGTCGTAGAGATAGGTATTCCTTGCGATATCCAGATGGGGTCTGCCCAAACCGTAGATTCTCCAAGGGAAGACCGGATACAGTTGTGGTGTTTCCACATTCTGAATACGTGCCCATACGATGGCAGGTGCAATACAAGTCTTGTCTTCAACGGTACGCAGTGGGATTTCCGGGATGTGTGATGCCTGCGCACTGTCTTTCCCCCATGCCTGATGGACGGCCATGAGGGCAGCGATCGTGCTGGAGGGGTTATAAGCCATCTTATACGTTTCACAGCCACTGCCGGGGTAAATGATCAGTTTTCCATCGGCATCAAACGCTTTGACACCTCTTTTCGATGCTTCATACTGGTAGTGTGCATCGAAGAAAGTCAGGCAGTCACGGATCAGTGGCTCATAAGGTGTGATGTCGAAGTCAGCATAATCCTTAGCCTGCAGGATCATCAGACAGAATTCCAGTACCGTGTCCCATTCGTATTCCAGCCAGGCATTACGCTCTACGCCACGATCGGATCCTTCGCGGAACTTTCCGTATTCTGTTGGATTGGGTAATCCGAAGTTTTCTATCTGTTCGGCAAAGCAAGCACCGTCGTGCGACCAGAAGAACTTCGTACGTGTCCTGGCATTCGGTAACATCCGCAGATAAGTATCAAACTGTGCTTTCATCAGGTCGGTATCACCGCTTTTCAATAAGGGCCAGTAGACCAACCGTTGATTCTGGGCCGTCATCGTTCCTCCTCCCCACTTACGGTAGTCGGGGGTGAAAGGTGCTGCGCTGTCAACAAAGACCGGGTCGAAGGTGAAGATGCCGCCATTGAACTTCGTGGGCCATTCACTATAGGCATTACAGCCTAACATATACCGGAACAACTCATAGTTACGCAACAAAGGTTTCAGTTCTTCATTGTCACTGATAATCCAACTGCGCTGCCAATAGTCGTGCCACCAGCTGCTACTGCGTTTCTTGTATGTCTTGAGGGACAGGTTTGAGAAAGAATGGGGTGCCGCTTCCTTCTCGTGGTTGTCTGCCATGATACGTACCACGGTTTTCCGGATATCCTGGCTCGTGAAATCCCATGCCTGATAGTCGGTGCTGACATATTGTCCCTGATGTATTCCTTTGTATGTAAAAGAAGGAGCCTCCATGATCAGTCGCATCTTCCTGCCTGCTAAAGGATTCTGCAATTGCGGTTTGATGGGGTCCAACCCCTCACGGGTGACGGTATAGTCGAAGACGGTCTGCTCCTTGTTAACATGCAAAACCTCCAAACGGTGACCGGAAGGGATGATCTTGTCAGCAAGGGTGACACAGTCTTGTGGAACATTCCATTTATAGGAGCACTGTTGGCATTCTGCTTTGGTAACCTGACGGTCGTGATATCTCCAGCTTTCATAACTCAGTGTGGCACCGGTCTTCCTTTGGGCATCCAGCTCCATGAAGACAATAGGTTCGAAGACATCTGCCCATAGATGCACTTTCACCCCCGTACCTTTTATATATATAGTACCGTCGGACAGACATAACCGCTGTTCGAAATCCTTGGCAAAGGGGTTGCCTTCGATATGCAGGCGCCAACGCCCGGCTTTCAGCAAGGTGTTATTCTCATCGAACCAGCCCGACTGTTGCAGATAGAAAAGGAGATCACCATCTTCCACCCATACGTTTAAACCGATATCATGACCACCGCAAGGCATCGACTCACTGGCATTCTTGCTTTGTGATGTCCATACATAATCTTGCGGCAGGTAGTCGGCAGCTTGTAATATTGAGGCTGAAAAGACGATGAGCAATAGGAGACTTTTCTTCATGATTATTAATTTTTAATAGTGCCTATAGTACCTATAGTAACTATAGTGCCTATAGGCTATAGTAATCCTGATTCTACTTACTTCTCCCAATTATCTGTTCGGAAGGAGCTGACGGGCAGGCCGTCGTGCATCAGGTCACCATCCACCCAGTTCTTGAAAGCATATCTCACGGCAACAGGTTTTTTCACGTTCTTACTCTTGACATATACCTTGTTACGGTCTATCCATGCCTTTGCGGGATGGAACACCTTGTCTTCACCGGCAACCTCAAAGAGATCACTCGTAGTGCCATGCTCAAAGTAAACCCACTCTTTACTGCGGCTGAAAGAGACAATGGCCGTATCGTTCTTAAACGTCACATTACTATAGGTGGCAAACTCCGGTAACCCCTTTACACCATAGGTGTTGGCCAGCGCTAAGATAGCCAGACGCTCACCGGCCTCTTTCTTTTTTCTCGGATGGATGCCATATTCCAGACCGGCATCCAGCAGTACGGCCATGCGCGCGTTGTTGACAAGTGATTCTACCTTCAGTTGTTGTTCACGGAGGAAAGCACTGTTATCCTTCCAGTCAATCAGGGAATATTCGTATGGAGCAATCTGACAATAGTAGAAGGGGAAATCACCCTGTTGCCACTCAGCACGCCATCCTTTGATCATGTTGCTGAGCATCCCGGAGTAAGTCTTGTAACGGGGCACGTTATCCTCACCCTGATACCAGATGACACCGCGCATCGTATAACCGATCAGCGGGTGGAGCATACCGTTATATAATACGGTGGCACAACGGTTTTTCGACCAGATATCTTCTTCCTTATAGGGAATCTTCGTCTCGGGATAGGCTTTCAGCCATTCTGCCTTCGACCATGCCTCACAAGAGCTGCCTCCCCAACTGGCGTGGAGCAGTCCTACGGGTACCCCTAACACCTTACGCAGATACTTTCCGAAGAAATAGGCTGTAGCACTGAAGTCACGAATATGCTGGGCATCGGCAATCATCCACTCACCGGTAACATCATCCACAGGGTTCAGCTGACTGTTTCTTTTTACATTGAAAGTGCGCAGCAGAGGATCATGCCCGTCGAGTTGTTCTTCGATGGCATGTGCAACAGGCTGTGCCTTGAAACCTTTCATCTGCATCTCCATGTTACTCTGTCCGCTGCATATCCATACCTCTCCCACGAGGATATCTTTCAAGATGGTCTGCTCACCGTCGTTGAAGAGGATCCTGTAAGGTCCTCCGGCCACAGGACTGTTGAGGGTCGTTTTCCAGCGTCCGTCACCGTCTGTCTTCACGGTATAGGTATAATTATCCCATGTCGTAGTGATGAGGATGTCTGCATTCGGCTTGGCAGTACCCCAGAAATTCACTTTTGTCTCACGTTGAATGACCATTCCGTTGCTGAACATCTTCGGCAATGTAACCTTCGCCCCGATCGGAAGAGTCAGCAATACTGTTACTAATGATAATAAATACTTTTTCATATGCTATTTTTTATTATATTCTAAAGTGATGGGACCGAGCAATCCTGCCAGCAGCACAGTCTTTTCCGCCCTGCGATATTTGCCGTTGGTCCATATTCCTTCGTAGGGAGGCATTCCGTTGTCGGCACCCAAGAGGGCATTTGCCCAGGTGTTCACCACGCTTATCTTCAGTGTGTTCTTTCCTTTGCGTACGGCTTTGCTGATATCCACACGGTAGGGAGCCAGCCAGGTAGTACCGCAGTTGATGCCGTTAACCTCTACCGTTGCGATGTCTTTCACCTCGCCGAGATCCAGATAAGCTTCGGAGACATTGCCGCATTTGAAAGTTGTCTCATAGGTGACATGCCCTGAATAATATTTGATCTTCGGGTTTTCGGAAGTACTCCAGTCAAACAACTGCCCTTTCTGTATCTGTTCTTGATTCTCCAGGAATGTAATCTGCCAACGGTTGTCTTGCAGCTCCTGATAACTCTCTGGTTGTGTCATCTGGGATACCTGTCCGAGGGGATGATCCGTAAAGACGACAAACACGGAATGATATCCTCTCAGTTGTATTTCTTTGCTGCCTTCATATATTCTGCCGCTGACAGCATCGAAGAGATATCGGTGGGCACGCTGCTGGCGGAAGTTTGGTACGAAGAACATTTCTTCTGCTGTGAGGTTCGCCAGGAAGTAGATATCTGCCTCTGCGCCGGTGCGATGGATAAAATCGACACCTTCCGGCAGATCCACATCACGGGGTATGCCCAATGACGACAGATCGTCTTCCTTCCAGGGTTCTGTCAGCACGATCTTTTTCTTTCCTTTCAACGCTGCTATCTTCTCCCAGTTTACCAGACGGTCGGGATTCAGCAGATGACCGGGCGGAATGACGACCACGGGATGGTCAACCGACAATAAAGCATCCTCATTCACCGAATCATATTTGTAGCCATGCAGGGGATTGGTAAACTGATCTGCTTTGGTCATGTTTTTTGTATGATTGACACCTACCGGACTCACCTCCATGGGCAACCCTTCATTAGCGATACGCTCCTGTTCCTGTTGCAGCAGTTTCTCTCCGAACAAACCGGGAAGTGCTCCTGTTAACCGTTCCGGCAGTAAGGCTCTGCGGGGCACTTCATTACCGGTATATACGGCGATGTCGGTGACGGGATTGCCATAGCGCAGCAACACCTGACAGCGGGTGATATAATCGGAGAAGGCTTTCAACTCATTCCACCAGGTATTGTCTCTCTGGAAGAAGGTTCCTATACCGTCGAGGGTCATGCCCGGACGCCGGTCCAACCAGGGATTAAGCGTGTTGACATGATACACGATACCGTTGATACCCATGCAGAAACTACGGTCGAGCAGGGGCTTCAGCATGGCCGGTGTCTCATCCCAGGTGCCTCTCACCTCCGTAAATCCCTCTGCCTGAACGATGTTCTTGCGGTAGATATGTGCACCACTGATGGCATCGAGCATGTCATTGGGTTTGTCGTGGGTGGGTGAGTTGAGCCAGAACTCTCCCATGGGGAAGTCGGAATGCTGATAATGCAGTAGTCCGTCGCTTACCATCGTGGGTGCCACGCACTCTGTAGATAACTGCATGCCGTCACGTTTAGCCAACTTCTCTACCTCATCGAAGAAGATTTCGTTAATCAACTCGGCAATGGTCAGACGAACATCCCGTAAGACCATGTCGCTCTTTTCCCTGCTTTCCATCAACACTCCGGCAAAGGTGGGTAGCCATGGATGCAGCTCATATCCTCGGCGCTGCAGGAATTCCTTGGCGAAGTTGCTGCTCCAGTTCTGTGAACCACACTCCCAACTATCCACATGCAGTCGTTTGATCACTTGGTGAGCATCGCGTTTCAGTATCTGCCCGAACCAATGACTGTATTGTTTCTGTATGGCAGCGCGGGAGAACTTATCACACTCTAATCCTCTGCCGCCGCCACCGGTGGCATTCGTATGCCCGGTGCTGGTATGTCCCATTCGCAGGATATGCCAACGGCCTTCCGGCAAGTCGATATCCAGCTCATTGCCGTTCAAAGAGGAAGTAAGGTTCCTGAAAGCATTCAGCGGCAATGCATCCGTAGCATCGAGGGATTGCTTGGACACACGCCATACCAATCCTGACTTCCCTTCGTACCCGTCGATAACAGGTTCAGAACCCAGTTGTATCTCCGCAATCTTCAGGTTGGGCTTCCATTTGGCAGCATCTAAGTCTTCCGACCCAGGGTCCGATCCCTTTGGATCCCAATGGAACTTATAATAGCGGGCTGTGGTCTTCGGAACGGAATAAGTGGCGTATGCCCCTGTATTCTGCCACCCTTGTCGTGCCGGCGCTATCTCTTTGATAAAACGATAGTCCACCCCATCGTCGGAAGCATACACTTTCCATCGGTGTGCCTGTATGTTGTTACCACCCGTGATGATCTTCACTTGTTGCAGCGTGAATGGCTGATCGTAGGTATAGAGGATGTCTCAGGGTGATGAGGAGCTGAAAGGAAAGGCTACCGAACTGGTAGGCTTACGGTTGTCGTAGCCTGTCGCAGGGTATGCAAAGACGGCAATATCCTCGTAATATCCTTGGAGATGGGCAGGCACCTGCAGTGATATCTTTCTTTTTCCTCCCGAGATGACCGTATCGGCATACACCACTTTCTGCATCGATTCCTCCGGTGTGATCCAGGGGCCTCCTGCCAAGGCAAAACCGTCGGAGATATGAATACCGAGATCCAGTTGCAGGGAATCTGCCACGCGGAATACAGTATCCATCCGTTTCCACCAGTTGTCCGACAACTGCCGGGCTTGCCCGTTATACTGTGCGCCGTCAGACACATCCTTGATCGGCATCAGATAAGCCCCTGCTATACCTGCTTGTTTCATGGCCTTCAGGTCAGTGCGGACACCTTCGTCGGTCACACAGCCATACATCCAATACCAGAATGTCCAGGGCTGGAAATCTTTGGTTGGCTGCAGATAATTGTTAACCCACTGTTGCTGTGCTTGTCCCTGTAGCAGAAAGACACCGAGAAGAGCAAGGCAAAGATATCTCTTCATATACGCGTACATATATTATTTAAGTGAATATTATTTATAAAGACTCATAAATACCTTTTTTGTAATCATAATATAAATAGTCTCCAGATTATCCGTATCTGACTTTGTTGAAAAATTTTAAAACCATGCTGTTGCGAGTCATCAAAATTGGTGTCAGCTGATAATCCAATCATACGGATTAATGCTAATGATACATTGATATAATACAGGGGAAAAACCTTTTTACACACACTTATTGTTAATAAATCAAAAATTACCCCGTCCTTGTTATCAATAATTTGGATTTGTTTTTCTTTTTTAGTAATTTTGGCAGTCGTTCACCTTTTATGCCCTGCAAAATGGGCTTGAGGACACATGAAGAAGAATTCTTTTTATAATTATTATAAACTTTAAAAACGAGAGAGATTTATGGAAAAAAGACTAACAATGTTGTTTGCCAGCCTCTTCTTATGTTTAGGAATGGCTCTGGCCCAAACAAATGTCTCTGGAACCGTAGTTTCTGCTGATGATGGTGAACCGATTGTCGGTGCATCTATACGTCTGATAGGAACTAATTTCGGCGCAGTAACAGATGTTAACGGTAAGTTCTATCTTACTCCCCGTGAAGGCCACAACAAAATTGAGGTTACTTACATCGGTTTCGTAAGTCAGACACTGACTCTTAAGCAGAACATGCGTATCGAGTTGCTGCCCGACCAGAAGTCTATCGACGAGGTGATCGTGGTGGCTTACGGTACCCAGAAGCGTTCTGCCTTTACAGGATCTGCTGCTGTTGTAGGTTCCGATGAAATCGGTAAAGTGCAGGTGACGAATGCCGTGGATGCCTTGAAAGGTAAGGCTGCCGGTGTTCAGATCAACACGGCTTCCGGTCAGCCGGGATCAACACCGACGATCCGTATCCGTGGTGTCAACTCTATCAATGCCGGTAATGCTCCGTTGATCGTATTGGACGGATCTCCTTATGATGGTGGTCTGAACAACATCAACCCTGCCGACGTAGAGTCAATGACTGTATTGAAGGATGCTGCTTCTACCGCTCTGTACGGTGCCCGTGGAGGTAACGGTGTTATCCTTATCACCACCAAGGGTGCAAAGAAAGGTCAGGGTGCTACGGTTACCGTTGATGCCAAGTGGGGTTCAAACTCAAAGGCTATTCCACAGTATGAGCTGATCTCCAGTCCCGCCAAATATTATGAGTTGTGGTGGAAAGGACTGTACAATTACGCTGTTGACAAGCGTGGTGCCGATGCTGCTACTGCCTGGAAATGGGCGAACGACAACCTGATCAACAGTACAGACTACGGTCTGGGATACAATGTGTATACCTATCCTGAAGGACAGGCCATGATCGGTACTAACGGAAAACTGAACCCGAATGCCACACTTGGTCGTCTGATTACTAATAAAGGTAATGAGTATTACCTGACTCCTGATGATTGGGAGGATGAGATGTACAACAACAGTCTCCGTCAGGAATATACCATTTCCGTTACAGGAAGTAACGATAAGGCTAACTTCTACGGTTCTGCCAACTACCTGAGTAACGATGGTATCGCTGCCGCTTCTGACTACAAGCGTTTCACCGGCCGTCTGAAGGCTGACTATCAGGCAAAGGATTGGTTGAAGGTGTCCGCAAACATGAGCTATGGTCACTATGACCGTAATGCGCTTGGTGATGACGGATCATCCGGTTCTTCCGGTAATGCTTTCGCATTCTCCAATATCGCTCCTATCTATCCGATGTATATCCGTGACGGAAAGGGGAATATCATCTATGATGAGACATCCCGCTTGATCCGTTATGACTATGGTGATGGTACGGTTACGCCGTTCCGTCCTTATCTGAGCCAGGGTAACCCGATTTCAGCCAACCTGCTCGATACCAATAATACGGAGGGTAACACCTTCAATGGTACCGGTGAGATTGAAATCCGTCTGCCTTGGGGATTCACCTTCACATCGATCAACAATGTCTATTTGAATGAGTGGCGTTATACCAGCACGACCAACCCGTTCTTCGGTCAGTATGCTTCTTCCAACGGTGCTGTAACCAAGGAGCACGAGCGTGCATGGAGCTACAACTACCAGCAGCGTCTGAACTGGCGTAAGCTGTTCGGTAAGAATGAGTTCGAGGTGATGTTAGGACATGAGTACTATCGTTACTATGGCTACGACCTCTGGGCAAACAAGACCAATCAGTTCTCTGTATTCAACAAGGAATTGGCAGGAGCTGTGGTTCCAGGTAGTGCCAACTCTTCTTTCAGTGATTATAACACAGAGTCATGGTTGAGCCGTTTCCTGTACAATTATGAGGAGCGTTACTATGCTTCACTTTCTCTGATGCGTGAGGCTTCTTCCAATTTCTCTAAGGAAGATGGAAAATGGTGGGGTACCTTCTGGTCTGTCGGTGCCGGCTGGCTCATCAACAAGGAAAAGTTCATGGAGGGCGTGACCTGGTTGGACGAACTGAAGCTGAAAGCTTCTTACGGTGAGAATGGTAATGATGACATCGGTTCATACCAGTACACTCCTTATTTCGCTATCAGTAACTCCAACAACAACGTTTCTCTGACACCCTCTTCACTGGGTAACCCGAATATTTCATGGGAGAAGAACGGTAAGTTCAACATCGGTTTCGACTTTGCGATGTTCAACAGCCGCCTCACTGGTAGTATCGAGTACTATAACAACCGTACCAACGACATGCTTTCATGGGTACCACTTCCACCGTCATATGGATACACCGGTTACTACGACAATGTGGGTAACATGGTCAACCGCGGTATGGAAATCGACCTGCACTACGATGTGATACGTACCAAGGACTTCACATGGAATGTCTATGCCAATATGACGACCAACCACAACGAGATTACCAAGTTGGCAGAAGAGCGTAAGTCATGGTATGATGAGCTCGGCCGTCTTGGCTATTCATCCGGCAGTTATTTCTATACAGAGGGTGAGTCTCGTTACACCTATTATACAAGGCGTTATGCCGGTGTTGATCCGGAAACCGGTTTGTCACAGTTCTGGAAGAATATCTACGAGTATAAAGTAACTGGTCAGGATGCTGATGGTAATGATATCAAAGAGACCATCTATTACGATGTTGATGGTAATGTGATCGATGATCCTGATAACTATTCCGGTGAGAAGCGCCGTAAGATCATCGGTGAGGAGAAAACAACCACTTATAATGACGGTGACTACTATCTCTGCGGTGATGTGCTGCCTGATGTCTATGGTGGTTTCGGTACAAACATTACCTGGAAGGGATTTGACTTCTCTGCTGACTTCCAGTATCAGATTGGTGGTTTGGTTTATGATGGAAGTTATGCAGGAAACATGGGCTTCTCAACAGGTCATGCCATTCACGTAGATATGCTGGATGCCTGGAGTGTGGATAATCCCGACTCCAACATCCCCCGTATGCAGTTCAACGACTCTTATATGGCATCTAGTTCAGACCGATTCTTGACCGATGCTTCATACTTGACATTGGCAAACATTACAGTAGGTTATACTTTGCCAAAGAGTTTGGTCAGAAAGATCGGTTTGCAGAAAGTACGCTTCTATGCTGTCGGTGACAATATCTGGACATGGTCAAAGCGTCAGGGTCTCGACCCGCGTCAGAGCATTACCGGTAGTACTACGAACAGTTACTATAAGCCTATCCGTACAATCTCTGGTGGTATTACGGTTACATTCTAATTTTAGAACAGAAAAGAAATATGAAAGTTATGAAAATATATAATCTTTTAATATCAGGTGTGTGTGTCGCTGCAATCAGCTTGACAACACTGACTGGCTGTATTGAGGAGACGGAACCGACGGATCGAGCCACCGAGAAGCAGATACAGGAATCTTCCTCGGCTACCTCAGCCCTTCTGATGGCATTGCCGGCATATTTTAACCATTATAGTTCTTCTATCGCAGATAATAACTGGCATTATCCTTTCGGTTATGGTGCCAATATGTATATCCGCGACTTAATGACGGGTGACTTTCTCCATGACAAGACCAACTATACGGGTCACTTCAACCGTTGGGCACAAAACAAGTATCAAGGTGACGGCTATGTGTTCTGTCAGTATATCTTTGGATACTATTATGGCTTCGTGCTGGCTGCAAACAACCTGATCGGCGGAGTCGATGTGGAGAATGCTACGGATGAGCAGTTAGGATACCTGGGTGCCGGTTTGGCTTTCCGTGCGTTGCTCTATCTGGATATGGCGCGCAGCTATGAGTATCTGCCTTGTGACGTTACCAGTAATATCAACAAGGATGGTAATGACGTGAAGAACCTTACCGTTCCTATCGTTACAGAGGCTACCTCTAAGGAGGATGCACAGAACAACCCGCGTGCTACCCGTCAGGAGATGTTTGATTTCATCCTGAAAGATCTGGATAATGCAGAACAATATATCGTCAACCTGACAGACTATAAAGACAATGTGCTGCCTGACCTGGCTTGCGTCTATGGTTTGAAAGCACGTCTGTATATGTGGGTTGAGGATTATGCCAACGCACAGAAGTATGCCCGTCTGGCTATCAACACTGCCCGTGTGCAACCGATGACCGAGGAGGACTGTCTGAACTGGCGTACCGGTTTCAATGACATCTCCAAGTGGATGTGGGGAGCACAGCAGACTTCTGAGGATGACACCGTACAGAGCGGTATCATCAACTGGTCATCTTGGTTGTGCAACCAGACCACCTTCGGTTATACCGGTTTCGGTGGCTCTAACATGCCGTTCAACTGTATCGACCAGCGTATGTACGACCGTATCAGTGATACCGACTTCCGTAAGGCAGAGTTCAAGGCTCCGGAAGGATCACCGCTGGCTGCAAAGAACCGCTATATTCCTGAAGTTGCCGATGCATGTAAAGAAACAATGACCGAGTTGGCTTCCTTGAAGTTCCGCCCGGCACAGGGTAATTCAGGTGACTATCAGATCGGTGCCGCAGCTGCTTATCCGATCATGCGCGTGGAGGAGATGTACTTTATCGAGGCTGAGGCTGCCGCACACCAGAATGCCGGCCAGGGTCTGCAGTTGTTGACCGACTTCATGAAGACTTATCGTGACCCGGCTTATGTCACCCGTAAGACGACAACTGAAGAGGTGGTTGATGAAGTGGTATTCCAGAAGCGTGTGGAGCTCTGGGGTGAAGGCCAGACCTTCTTCGACATCAAGCGTCTGAACTATTCTGTTACCCGTGGTTATCCCGGTACCAACTGGTATGACCTGGCACGCTTGAACACCAACGGTCGTCCTGCATGGATGAACTTCGTGATCATCCAAACCGAGCAGAACAACAACAAGGCACTGGTGGGCTGGAACAATCCGGATCCTTCAGATCTCTATACACCTTGGGTGGCTCAGTAATCTTTGATAACGTAACGATCCATTAAAACTCATTGATATGAAGAATTTATTTAAATATACATTCGTAGCGTTGGCAGGACTGATGGGTATGGTCTTCAGTGCCTGTACCAATGACTACACTTATGATCCTGCTACAGTAAGCGGCAGTCAGGTGTATTTCAGTGATCAGCTGCCCACAATACAAGAGATCAGTACAAAGGCTTCCAGCTTCGAGGTGGAGGTACTGCGTGTCGATACCAAGGACGCCATCTCTGTTCCTCTGACTGTTAACAAGCCTGACAACAGTATCTTTACGATACCCAGCAGCGTTTCTTTCGCTGCCGGACAGGCTTCAGCAATTATCCCCGTAAGCTACGATCCGACCAAGGTGGAGTATGGTAACTATGAGGATATCACCATCAGTATAGCAGATGCAAACCTGGCAACCATCTACGGTTTGTCTTCTTATTCCTTCAAGGCAGGTGCAACGGCTTGGGTTGACTATGGTACAGCCTTATACCGTGAGGACTTGATTGCAAGCTTATTTACTGTAGATAATATTGTTTACGAGGTTCCTATTCAGAAGAATGTGGTGGAGGAAGGTTATTACCGTCTGGTGAATCCCTATGGACAGCCTTATAAATATAATGATCCCGGAGACTTCGATGAAACTACCGACAGTTATCTGACAATCAATGCTACAGATCCTGACTGGGTGTACGTAGAGGATAGTCCTACAACCACGAATTGGGGTTATGGCGTATTCTCCATGACAAGTTATGTACAGGGGTATATGAACAATGGTTATACACTTGATTTCATCAAATCCAATGCACCACAATTATTCGGTAAATTGAAGGATGGCGTCATTACAATGCCTGCCACCTCTATGTTGATAAGCATGGCCGACTATAATAGTGGTAAATGGTTAGAAGCCAATGCTAGTGGTCTGTTCGCTGTTGCTTTGCCAGGTCATGTGATTGCCGATTATAGTCTTGTATGTGAATATGCCGGACGTTTCACAGATATCGCAGACAATGATTATGTCCGCAATACCTTTACCTTCGGTGAGGATGTAGAGTCTGTGAAATATGTCATTGTACCTGCTGGTACTGATGTAGATGAGATCATCGCCGGTATCAAAGACGGCTCTATTGAAGCTACAGAGGTTACAGCAAGTGGTGACAGTGAGATACCGTTCAACGAGGAAACTGGCAACTATATGGTTGTTGCTGTCATCTATGCCGGTGGCGAACCTGTCGGTGAGGAAGTCTTTGAATTCAAGTTCAAGTCAAGCAAGGACAATACAGAGGTCTTCGAGGATGTGGCAGCAGGTATCCTGTCGTTAGGTGTTGCTGACGTAAGTGCGATGTTCGACAGGGATGGTGAAGCTTGGGGTCTGTTCCCGGAGAAAGTGGGTGCCAGTTCACCGGTTGTCGGTGAGGCTATCCTCTCACAGAGCACCAGTGATCCTACACACTTCAAACTGACACCGTTCTGGATGGAGTCAAATCCGCTGGAGTTCCATTATTATGCTGATGAGAACTGGCTATCCGTTGAGGGTGTAGAGACCGGTATCAGTAGTCAAAATGGTCCCATTGTGGTTACTGACATCGAAACCTACTTCAATGCGGATCTGTCAGCCTCTGGCGTACATTCCGGCTATGATGCTGAAAACGCTACCTTTAACTTCTTCCTCTTCTATCACGCAGGCCAGGCTATGTATGCAGGCGAGTTGGAGACCTTTGAGGTGACAGCCACCGCAGCCAAGGCTATCAAGAAGGCCATGAAGAAAGCAAGGGAAAGTAGTCAATGGGGTGTCAAGAAGGATGCTACTCATAAACCTTATAAGGGAAAGATAGCAAAATGCTTGAAGAGAGTAATAAGTGCTCCTGCCAAGTTAACTTTCTAACAAAACCACTGCCGCGTTGACGGCAAAAGAGGCAGGAGTCTTCCCCAAGGGAGAGGCTCCTGCCTTTACTCGTATTAAAATTATCATTATGAAAAGACTGATTATCGCTTTATCATTTTTTGCTGTAACAGCCACAGCCAGTGCCATTCCTGCGCAAAGAGGAATCTGGAAAAACGTAACACTTAGTGACGGCACCACCGCCAGGGTGGAACTGCGGGGTGACGAATTCGTTAGCTATTGGCAGGCTAAGGATGGCCGGTGTTTTATTCAAGAAGAAGGAACAGCGTTCTACAAGCATGTGGAACTCAAAGAATTAGTTGCGAAGGCTGCACCCAAGAGGGCTCAGGCTAATGCCAGAAGGGCTGCAAGGCGGGCTGCCATGAGGAAGGCAAATATTGGCGGTGATCATATTGAATATACAGGAAAGAGGAAGGGCCTGATCATCCTTACGCAGTTCAAGGACAAGTCTTTCGCCTTAGGACATAACAAGAAGTTCTATGATGAGGTTGCCAATGCGATGGAGCTGTCTGCTGCGAAGAAGAAACTCGGCTTCACAGGGAGTGTGAAGAAATATTTTTATGACCAGAGCCGTGGTCAGTTTGAGTTAGACTTCGATGTAGTGGGTCCGGTAACCCTCGACAGAGAGTATGCCTATTATGGTGCTCATGGCGGTGGCAGCAATGATGTCCGGTCGGGTACTATGGTGGCACAAGCATGTCGTAAGGCTGCGGATGAACTTACCAGCAGTGGCTTTGACCTCAAGGCCTATGACTGGGATAACAACGGTTATGTTGACCAGGTATTTGTCCTTTATGCCGGTAAAGGAGAGGCCTCCGGTGGTGATGAAAATACGATATGGCCTCACGAGTGGAGTCTTGAGTCGTCAGACTTCGGGAAAGCACTGCGTATCAATGATGACTTATCGTTTAATACGTATGCTTGCGGTTGCGAGATTTTCTGGGATGAGATAGGTCGTGATATTACCAACGGTATCGGCACAATCTGTCATGAGTTCTCTCATTGTCTCGGACTGCCGGATATGTATGATACAGGAGGGAATAACTTTGGTATGAGCTATTGGGACATCATGGATCAAGGCAGCTATGCCGGAAATCAGTTTACTCCTCCCTCATATACCAGTTTTGAGTTGGCATATGCGGGCTGGCTCGACCCGATAGAACTGAAAGAGCCGACCACGGTCAAGGATATGCGTCCACTTTGTGACGGCGGACAGACTTTCGTCATCTATAACGATGCCAATCCTAATGAGTATTACCTGTTGGAGAACAGGCAGAAGGTGGGTTGGGATGCCGCCATGTATGGTCAAGGACTGTTAGTGCTCCACGTGGATTATGATGCAAACATCTGGCAATGGAACCGTGTCAACAACACCACGTCTTCCTATTATGACGGTCAAGGAAATATGGTGACTAACGATCACCAGCGTTGTACCATCATCGCTGCCGATAATGATTATTATAACTCTACTGAATCATTATCCGGAGATCCTTTCCCAAACAATGGGAAGACTGAGCTTACCAATTCTTCACAGCCCAAAGCTTCAGTGTTTAATGCAAATACCGATGGCAGCATGTTGATGAATAAGGACATCACGGATATCGTGCAGAATGCGGATGGTACGATCAGCTTTGATTTCATGGGCGGTAGCAGTACCAATATCATTACGGGTATTAAGGCTATCCGCACTATCAATAATGAGCGTGATAACCGTATCTACGACCTCCACGGACGTTATGTGGGCACGGACTTGAATACCTTACCGAAGGGTATTTATGTTACCGGCGGTAAGAAGATCGTAAGATAAGGCAGCGACTTTATAGCTAACGCTAAAGTAAAACAACTTGTTTTACCTTGGAAAAGGTGACTTTTTCTACTGGAAAAGGTGACTAAATCCGAAGCAAAACAAGTCGTTTTACTATTGAAAAAGTGACTGTTCCTAAAGTGGGTAATTACTTTTTCCTTGTTCCTTAATGATTTCCTTACTTGAAAGAAAGTGCAAAGCGGATGTGATGTGTACCTTGCTCCACCCATACAGGTTGTGCACTCGGACCGTTTAAGTCGGTAGCATTCACTTTGTTTCTCACACCGGGCACCACCGACATGATAGCGATGCCGGTCTCAGGAAAGTCATAGAGGATCTTGTCACGACCATCCATGGGATGATACACGCCGATGGTGTTGTTGTCATCCAAAGGCTGCAGACGGATCGTTCCTTCAGCAGTCATTAACTCCATCCAATCGACATCCCCGAAATAGCCTTTAAACTCCGGATAGTCGAACGACTCTCCCGGTATCGGATTGTTGTATTTGTTATGCCAATAGCCATACTGCGGTCCCCGGGTGCGGTTCTTCCAGATACGGTAAGGTCCTTTCCCTACCCAGTATTTCTCCAACACTTTCTCCTCGGGATAGTCGAAGGAGATTCCCATCAGATCCACCAATCCACCGAAATCGTATGAACAGTCGATCGTCACACGGCCATCTTTTTCAAATCCCCATTTCACCTGCCGTACCGTACCCAGTGTGTATTCTGCTGTCAATACCTGTCGCCCGGCCTCCTCGGAGAGGGTAAAGCCTTTGAACTGTCGGTAGTCGTTATACAAGGTATATTCAGTATGCTTAACAGGTACATCCTTCCTGTTGTTTACCGATGAGGGATCAAAGCCACGGTCGGAGCGACGGGCAATGGTCAGCCGAGGACCGTTACCCAATGAGAAAGATTTACCATCGACGGTCACCTGTACCAGCAATCCGTCTTTCTTCGAGAAACGATACTGACGATGACCTTGTGTAACGGTAAAGGTGGATGGATCTTCTTTCACCTGGATGTCAGCATGATCATTGCCTTCAACCTCTTGACGGTTGCTCACAGCCCAGCACCAGGTGAATATCTCCTTACCCTTGGCATCATCCACACGTACCTCCAAGGCATTTGCCGACTTACTGGCGGTGGGTAAGGTCATGACATAATCGGTTGCCCCTGGTAATACATCCGGTGAAGGAAGGTTCCCGGCATTGAGCACGGCAGACTGCTGATGACTTGTCGTAGGCAAGGAGAGATACCGATAGCTGAACCGGCAGTCTTTCAGGTTGGTAAACTGGAAGCGGTTTGAGACTGTAAGTTGCTGCGGTTTTCCGGGATCGAACATTATCTGCACGGGGCTCCACACTTCCTTGATGGTAAAGTAACTGCCTTCCTTCTCATGATGTGGCCCTACAATACCGTCGGCAGCGTAGTTGCCGACACAGTCAATGCTGTCATTGCGATCGGTTCTCACAACTCCCTGATCGGCTAAGTCCCAAAGGAAGCCACCGGCACAACGCGGGTTGTGCATCATCATCTTCCAATAATCATCCAGTCCGGCCCCATGACCGCCATCGTACAAACCGTGCAGGAACTCCGTCGGTAAGAAAATACCGGGACTGCGCATCCACTCAAGTGTTCCGCCATAAGAGCAATAGTGTTTGGTTTGTATGCCATTGCCCAAGGTCCAGGGATAGACCACCACGCGTTGCTGCATGTCATACTGATGGAAGAAGGGTTCTAAGTCGTAGTTGAAGCCGCCTTCATTACCGTTACTCCAGATCACGATAGAAGGGTGGTTGCAGTCGCGGGTAACCAACTCCTTCACCAGCAATTGCCCGTTATCGGTATCGTGGGCGAAATGCCAGCCGCTGAGCTCGCACATCACATAGAGTCCAAGAGAGTCACAGGCATCTAAGAAATCCGGATCGGCAGGATAATGACTCAGTCGCACCGCATTCATGTTCATCCCTTTTATCAGTTCTACATCCTCGATATTCTTGGCTTTAGATAGGGCCCTGCCCGTCTCCGGGCGGAAGGAATGGCGACAGACACCCTTGAAGATGGTCTTCACCCCATTGATATAGATACCGTCTTCTTCGCGAACGTCAACCGTACGGAAACCGAACTTCTGTTTTTCAACATGCAGGATACTCCCTTTACGGTCTTTTAAGGTATAGACAGCCGTATGTAATACAGGCTTTTCCGGTGACCATAATACAGGGTTTTTTACGATGAAATCGGCAGAAAAGAGTCCTTTACCAAGATTGTTGACCTTCCCTTGATATTTCCCGACAGTCTTACCCATGGCATCCTGAATCAGGATCTCCATCCGTGCTCCTTGCGGTGCCTGATGAAGATATACGTCAGAGCGGAAACGACCATCCATCCGTGCATCGATAGCTACCCGCTCAATATTTTGCATGGGTTTGCAGATCAGGAAGACAGGACGGAAGATCCCACCGAAGTTCCAGTAGTCGGCTCTTCTCTCAGCAAGATTCACACGTGGATTCTCACTCTCCTTACTTACCTTTACTTCCAGCAGATTCTCACTGCCGTAACGAACCTTGGCGGTGATGTCATACGCAAAACGGTAGAAGGCACCATGATGTACGGGGCCGGCCTGCTGACCGTTAACCTTTACCAGTGCATCCGTCATCACTCCTTCAAACACCAGTTGGATCTGTTGTCCTTTCCAGGTGTCGGGAATGGCAAAACGGTGTTTGTACAATCCCTGTTCCTTAACGATACCCTCGGGATCTTCCTTGCCGTAGAACTTAATGCCATACTGGTATTCGCCGAACCCCTGACATTCCCAGCAGGAAGGAACACCGATGGTTGACCACTGTCCGGACTGTCTCCCGTTTGTACAGAAGAAATCCCATTTGACAGCATCGTCGCAGCCGGTGCCGCTCAGGTACACTCGTTGTGTCGTCTGTTGTTTGTTCACGGATGAAGGTCCGGCAACTGCTATTATTACCCCGATCAGGAGCATGGATACGACCAAGATGGATTTCTGTAGTATTTTTCTCATAATAATCCTTTTTCCCTATAGACGGAAAGAATGGTTTTTGTAATCGTGAAAAACGTATCTGAATCACATGATAAATAGTTACAAAACCCACGTTCGTTCGTCTTGATAATGTTATGAAGAAGGTAAAAGTATTATTATTGTTGCTGGTATTGGCAGTCTCAGAGGTTGTCAGTGCCCAGAGTTATCAGGTAGGTGTGTGTGACTGGATGATTCTCAAGCGCCAGAAACTGGGTGAGTTCAAATGGGCACGTGACATCGGTGCTGATGGTGTGGAACTGGATATGGGCGGCCTCGGAGCGAAGGCAGCTTTTGATAATCAGTTGCGTGATGACAATGTCGCTCGTCAGTTCAAGCATGTGGCCGACTCCTCCGGGATAAAGATCGGTTCTGTTGCAATGAGCGGTTTCTATGCACAGAACTTCGGTACCAAGGAGACTTACAAAGAGTTGGTCACCGACTGTTTTGATACGATGGATAAGATGGGTGGCGTGAAGGTTTGCTTCCTGCCTTTAGGCGGATGTGGCAAAGACTGGGCTACTACTCCTGCCGTACGTAAACAGATAGTGAAACGTCTGCGTGAGGTCGGTGAAATGGCGAAAAAACGCGGTAAGGTGATCGGTATCGACACACCGTTGGATGCCAAGGAGAATCTCAAGTTGCTGAAGGAGATCAAGAGCGACGGTATCAAGATTTTCTACAAGTGGCAGACCGCTATCGAGCTCGGTGTCGATATCTGTCAGGATATGAAGAAGCTCGGTGCGAAGAATATCTGTGCGATCCATTCCAGCAATACCGACGGTGTCTGCCTGCGGGATGACAAGGCTTTGGATGTGCCGGCTATCAAGCAAGCCCTGGATCAGATGGGGTGGAGCGGCTGGCTCTTCATCGAGCGTAGCAGAAATGCCAAGGAGCCCCGGAATGTGTTGGCAAACTTCAGTAATAATGCCAACTATCTGAAGAGTATCTTTAATAGTTTGGAAGAACCGGAGGTGGCCTTGAAATCTGAAGGACGTAATCCGGATTATGTCAATACGATTCTCGGTCGTTCACAGAAGGTGATCGATGCCTTGGGACAGTCGTATACTCCTAAGGGAATCAATATCCGTAATATCGTAGCCAATAAATATTTCGAGTTGAACGATATCTACGAGGAGCGTGATGCACTCAAGAAGACGGATAAGAAATTGGCTGAGGCACAGTGTGACCAGAAACTCTACCGCAGTCATTTTGCTTTCGACTCTTATCTCAGCAAATATCTCAAGCCCTATCAGATTGAGATGGTGAAGGATGTGATGACCTACAATGTGGTGAAGGTGACATATGATGCCCAGTGTGATATGGTTCCTACCCTGACGGAAGAAGAGAAAGCACAGATCCTTACTTGGCTGAAGGAAGCCCGCGAATATGCCATCGATGCGGAGAGCAGTAATAAGAAACACGAGATGTTTGGCAAGTATAAGGGTAGGATCAACAACTATCTCTCCAAACGCGGCTATAACCTCACCAAGGAGCGTGAAGAGTGGAACAAGCGCGTGAAAGCACGTGGAGGAAGGCTGTAGAAGAGAAATTTGAATATTTATCTATAGTATCTATAGTACCTATAGTAACTATAGTACCTATAGGATAATAATAAAAGCTAAGGATATGATGAAAAAGAAATCTTATTGGCTGATGATTGGTCTGATGGCATTGCTGCCAATGACAGTAATGGCTCAGCAGAACGGCCTTACTGACACTCGTAACAGTAAATATGCCGTGATGACCGATACTCCTATCGATGCTGTCCGTTGGACCGGCGGTTTCTGGGGGGAGCGTTTTAATGTCTTTGCCGGTACTTCCGTGAAGAATATGTGGAAGACCTGGCAGACAGAAGAGGGAAAAGGCTTTAACAACTTCCTGGTAGCATCAGGAGAAATCAGAGGAAAGCACCATGGCCCTCCCTTCCATGATGGTGATATGTATAAATGGCTGGAGAGTGTTGCGGCTGTCTATGCCATCAACAAAGATCCTGAGCTGGATGCAATTATGGACCGTTTCATCGGTTGTGTCGTGAAATCACAGCGAGAAGACGGATATATCCACACCCCTGTGATCATCGAAGAGTTGAACAAGAAACTGGCAGCCAAGGAAGAGGGTGCCGATAATACCGTGGTGGGAACAGCGGTAGGTACCGGAAAAGACGGTGCCTTCGGGAACCGACTGAATTTCGAGACTTATAATCTCGGTCATCTGATCACTGCCGGTATCGTGCATAAGCGTGCCACCGGAAAGACGACACTCTTCAATTGTGCCATCAAGGCTGCCGATTTCTTATATAATTTCTGTATGACGGCACCTGAAGAACTGGCAGGTAATGCGATCTGTCCTTCACACTATATGGCCATTGCGGAGATCTACCGTGAGACAGGTGATCCGAAATATCTGGAGTTGTCTAAGAAGTTTATTGATATCCGTGGTATGGTGAAGGAAGGTACCGACGATAATCAGGACCGTATTCCTTTCCGTGACCAGTATAATGCCATGGGACATGCCGTACGTGCCAACTATCTGTATGCCGGTGTGGCTGATCTTTACCTGGAGTCAGGCGAGGAACAGTTGATGAAGAACCTCACCTCTATCTGGAAAGATATCGTAACCCGAAAGATGTATATCAACGGCGCCTGCGGTGCTTTATATGATGGTACTTCTCCCGATGGAACCGACTATAAACCGGCTAATATCCAGAAGGTACACCAGAGCTACGGTCGTCCGTATCAGTTGCCGCAGTCAACAGCCCATAACGAGACTTGTGCCAATATCGGTAATATGCTTTTCAACTGGCGTATGCTCGAGGCTACCGGTGACAGCAAGTACGCAGATATTGTGGAGAACTGTTTCTTTAACAGTATTCTCTGCGGCATCTCCCTCGACGGTAAGCGCTATTTCTATACCAACCCGTTGCGCATGAGCGACGAACTGCCTTATACGTTGCGCTGGCCGAAGGAGCGTGCGGAATATATCAGTTGTTTCTGCTGTCCACCGAACACCCTGCGTACCCTCTGTGAGACACAGGATTATGCTTATTCCATGGGACGTCAGGAAGTCTATGTGAACCTTTACGGTGAGAATCAGATGAAGGTGATGCTCGACAAGAAGAACCAGCTCGTCGTGGCGCAGCACACGGATTATCCTTGGGATGGTCGAGTGATACTCGAGATACAACAGGTGAAGAAGAATACCCCGATGACATTCAAACTGCGTATTCCGTCATGGTGTGATGCATACAGTGTGACAGTGAATGACAAGAAGTATGACGTTAAGGTGGATAAGGGTTATGCTGTCGTGACAGGTAATTGGAAGAAGGGTGACTTTATCGCACTTGATATGCCTATGCGTGCCAAGCTCATTGAGGCTAATCCGTTGGTGGAGGAAGCACGCGGACAGGTGGCCGTACAGCGCGGTCCGATTATCTATTGTGTGGAGAGTCAGGACTTAGGAGGCATGGACATCGACAATATTGCGCTTCCCGTAGATGCGAAGTTTACGCCTGTGGAGACAAATATTGCCGGAAGCCGAATGATGGCTTTGGAAGGAGAGGCTGTCAACCGGGGTGAAAGCACTTGGAGCGGTCAGCTTTACCGTGAGGTGGGCAGGCAGAAAAACAAGGTTAAGATCCGTTTGATTCCTTACTATGCCTGGGGTAACCGTGGCAAGGGAGAGATGTCTATCTGGATACCAGTAGTTTTATAATATGAGATACCTGCGTTTTATCATAACGACTGCGATGATTGGGGTGACCTTATCATCGCAGTCTGCTGAATACACAGCATCTCCCGGTGCTTTCACCCTTGAGAAAGCACTGCAGGAGATTCGCGTGGACCGTCTGTATAAAGGGGTTACCGATGCAACCCTTCATCTGCAGGCTGGTACTTACCGACTGACACAACCTATCATTATCCGTCCGGAAGATAACGGCACCCGTATCGTGGCCGATGGTGAGGTGATCATCAGTGGTGGTGTCAGGATAACGGGATGGAAACGACAAGGTAAGACGTACGTAGCTGACGTGCCGGTCTTCAATGGTCGTCCGTTGGAATTCCGACAGTTGTGGGTGAATGGCCGCAAGGCTGTTCGTGCCCGTGATGTGGCTGACTTAGAACAGATGCACAAGATCCTCGCGGTGGATAAGACCGCAGAGACGATAACTGTTCCTTATGAGGCGGTGAAGTCGCTGTTGGGAAAGAAACAATATGTGGAATATGGTTATCCGCATCCCGAGATGGGACTACATGAGATGTGGTGCCTGGCCAACTTACGTATCAAGCGTATCGAACGACAGGGTGACATGGCCATCGTCTCCTTCCATCAACCTGAGAGCCATATTCATTTCATGCGCCCGTGGCCATCGCCGATGATCACGAAGAACGGGCGCAACTCCGCTTTCTACCTCACCAATGACAAAGCCTTCTTAGACCATGAAGGAGAGTGGTTCCTCGATGTCGTCAACCGTAAGGTGTATTATATCCCTTTACCGGGTGAGAATATGGCAGATGTAGAAATAGAAGCACCGGCATTGGAGTCTTTATTAAAGGTGGAGGGCACGCCGGCGATGCCTGTAGAGAATGTCTCTTTCGAAGGAATCACCTTCCGTCATAGTACCTGGATGCGCCCGTCGTACAGTGGTCATGCCCCCCTGCAGGCCGGACAGTATCTGATAGAAGCCTATCGCCTGACACCGAAGCTTGACCGGCAGAACGGTGATCATAAGTTGGATAACCAGGGATGGGTGGGGCGTCCGGCAGCTGCCGTTTCCGTCAATGCTGCCACAGATATCTGTTTCAGCCGATGTCGGTTTGAGCATTTCGCTGCCACGGGGTTAGACTATCATCGATATACCAAGGGCGGTGTTGTCGATCATTGTGTGTTTGAGGATATCGGCGGCAGTGCTGTCAGTGCCGGCAGTTTCGGTCCGGAGGGTTTTGAGGCCCATATCTCTTATACACCAGTTGATGAGAATGAATTATGTACAGACCTGCAGATCTCCGACAATATGATTCATGATGCGGCCAATGAGGATTGGGGATGTATCGGTATTGCTGCCGGTTATGTGCGTGGCATCCGCATCCTTCATAACGAGATCTCCGATGTCTCTTATACAGGTATCAGTATGGGTTGGGGATGGAACCAGCAGGTGAACGGCATGAAGAATAATCTTGTGAAGGGAAATCTCATCCATCATTATGCCCGTCACATGTACGATACGGCGGGCATCTACACGCTCAGTTGTCAGCCGCATTCCTTCGTTGAGGAGAATGTGGTGAGGGATATCTATCATCCCGGATATGCCCATGATCCCAACCATTGGTTCTATCTCTATACCGATGAGGGTTCCTCGTATATCACCGTGCGTAACAACTGGACACCGGCAGAGAAGTTCTTGAAGAATGCCAACGGCCCGGGTAACACTTGGGAGAATAACGGTCCTATGGTAGCTGACAGCATCAAGACCCGGGCGGGAATACGTCACTGATCATGTGGTAGTACTCTCTTTTTGTTGCAATATAGGGTATATAACTGTTATTCGTACATTTTTACTTGAAAATGAACGATTTTTTATAACAATCTTTTAAAAGATATATTATCTTTGCAGCAGAATAAGCCGGTGATGTTCATAGATTATTCCGCATAATAAGATTCGTTTTTAAAATAAGAAGGTTATCATTTTTTAGTTGGTTATAGTTAGTACTAAAGTCTTTTTGTCATACAGACAATTGGAAAAGCGGACGCGAGAAGCGCCCGCTTTTTTCATCAAACATAGAAGGGTATACGATTAAATTATAATAATTTGTATGTTTTCACGAATGTTTTTCAGAAAATAATCGTACCTTTGTCAGTGAAACAATCATGATATACTAATTTACTATATGGATAATAAGAAATACTTTTTTGCCGTTGACCTGGGAGCTACCAGCGGACGCACTATATTAGGTACGTTGACCGATGGTACGTTGGAGCAGGAAGAACAGACACGTTTCCCCAATAACCTCATTGAGACAGGCGGACATTTCTATTGGGATATCTATGCCTTGTACTTCGAGATGATACGCGGTCTGAAAGAAGTGGCGCGTCGCGGCATTACACTAACCTCTATCGGTATCGACACCTGGGGTGTTGACTTTGTCTTCATCGGTGAGGACAATGCTATTCTCCGTAATCCCATGGCTTACCGTGATCCCCATACCTTCGGTAAGATGGAAGAATATTTAGAGAAGGTTGTCAGTCGGCGTGAGGTGTATGACATCACCGGAATACAGTTCATGAACTTCAACTCGATATTCCAGTTATATGCTATGCGACAGGCAGGAAACGCAGCCTTTCAGCATTGCAGGAAGATTCTCTTTATGCCGGATGCCCTGTCGTGGATGCTCACCGGTGAGGAGGTATGCGAATATACCATTGCCTCAACCTCAGAGATGCTTGATCCGAGGACCGGTGATCT
The DNA here is from genome assembly GCA_016291915.1 of Prevotella sp. Taxonomy (GTDB): domain Bacteria; phylum Bacteroidota; class Bacteroidia; order Bacteroidales; family Bacteroidaceae; genus Prevotella. Next base: position 26,927 of record JAEEZP010000078.1, read on the forward strand.
TTCAGAGAGATTGATCGAGAGTGTCGGTCTGACCCGTGAGCATTTCGGTCGGATGGTGCAGCCTGGAACACAGATCGGTGTGTTGACAGAAGAAGTACAGAAGATCACCGGCTTAGGTGCGGTACCCGTTATTGCTGTCGCCGGTCATGATACAGGTTCTGCCGTAGCTGCCGTTCCTGCTAAGAATGAGCAGTTCGCCTACCTGAGCAGCGGCACGTGGAGTCTGATGGGTATCGAGACGAAGCAGGCTATTATCAACGATCGCAGTTATGATTTGAACTTCACCAATGAGGGAGGCGTAGAGGGGACTACCCGTTTCTTGAAGAATATCTGTGGCATGTGGCTTTATGAGCGTTGCCGTAAAGAGTGGCCTGAGGAGGTCCGCCAGTTAAGTCATCCTGAGCTGCAGGGTTCTGCTATGCAGGTGGAGCCTTTCCGTAGTATCATCAATCCGGATGATGACTTGTTTGCCAATCCACCGTCCATGATAGAGGCGATACAGGATTATTGTCGTCAGACAGGGCAGGCCGTACCTGAGAAACCCTCTGAGATCTGCCGTTGTATCTTTGACTCTCTGGCACTGCGTTATCGTCAGGTGTTCCAGTGGCTGAAGGAGTTTGCCGACTTCGATCTTCATGTGCTGCATATTATCGGTGGCGGTTCTTTGAACAAATATCTGAATCAGTTCACGGCCGATGCACTGGGTGTTGAGGTGCTGGCAGGTCCGCAGGAGTGTACCGCCATCGGTAATATCATGATGCAGGCGAAAGCTGCCGGACTGGTAGATGATATATGGCAAATGCGCGGCATCATCGCTCATTCAGTGAAGATGGTTCGTTATGAGCCATCAGCCAATGCTTCCATGTGGAGTGAGGGTTATCAGAAATACATAGAAATCATTAACAAAAAAGGATAAGACATGAAACCATTAGTAGAAACCAAAGCAAGAGTAGGTGTGTTCTCCATCGCATTGGGAGCCTATCTACCACAGTTCCCACAACTCGTTCCTGAGTTTGAGGCTCAGTACGAAGCATTTAAAAAGACATTGCCCGATACGATCGAGATTATCGACGGTGGTATGGTAACCACGAAGGAACAGTCTATGGAGGCCGGCGATAAGTTCCGTGCGGCCGATGTGGATCTTGTCATCTTGCAGATGCTTACCTATTGTACCTCTTATAATATGTTGCCAGCAGTGCGCGACCTCGATGTTCCGGTGGTGATCGTGAACGTGCAGAAGAAACTGGC
>JAEEZP010000079.1 GCA_016291915.1 Prevotella sp.
AAGATTGGCTCAAGTGCTTTCGAAGGATGTACGGGTGTCGCTCAGTTCCAGTTTGATGCTGTTCAGGAGATCGGGGAAAATGCCTTTAAGGGTTGTTCGGCAGCCAATGCTAAATTCTACTTCTTAGGCAGTCAAGCACCTACCGTCGGCAACGGTGCATTTGACGGCATCGCCTCTAATGCCCAGATCCGTTTCAACATTACTAAAGTTACTCCTGAGCATCTTAATAATTTCTCTGCCTACAGCAGTAAACTGAGAGTGTATATTCCATTCTCCAAGACTTCAGGCTATATCAAGTTAATGAATTGTCAGGTTCCATTAAAGCTCAGCGACCCGGAGGAAAATCTGAATATCTATTATGTGAAGTCAGCAACTGAGACTGAAACTGGGCTTAATGTTGAGTTAGGTGCTCTCCAGACAGGTGAATTTAACATACCCGCCAATACAGCACTTATCTATCAGTATAAAGGAACATCTGAGTCACCGGCATTGATTCGTAATTTCCTTTCTTCCGATCCTACTCCAAGCTATACCAATTTACTCATAGCTAACAAAGAAAAGGTTACACTTCCTGCATCAGATGGAAAAACCAACTACTATGTATTTACCCCTGCTAACATTACGAACAAGGAGAGCGATGCTGATCTTAGTTTTACAAAAGTCACAGAGGAAACAGCTGTGGCAGCTGGTCAGGGATATTTGAAAATCGTCAATGACGGCACCGGAATTTCAAAGGTGATGATGAATACTGATGGCAAGGAAGTTATGTTGTATGATCTCAATGGCCATCGTGTCAACGACAACTACAAGGGTATTATCATCATGAATGGTAAGAAACACCTCAAGAAATAACTTACAACTATATCATTACGCACGGTCAAACAATTTCTATTATGAGATTCACGCCGAAACAACTGTTCTTTCCTGTACTGCTATTCATTGCAATAGCAGTACAGGCACAGGAACGCACCGACACAGAGATGCAGTCTATTGCCAAAGACAAACTCACAAATACTGCTTTTGCAAAAACGACAAAAAAGAATGTTTCGTATTCGACAGAACTGAGAATCGTTGCCAACGACAGTCAGTACTTTATGTATGCAGACAATAATGGTCATGGGTATGTGATCGTGGCACGCAACAAAGCATTCTCCCCTGTGATAGGTTATGGCGAAGAACCTTTTCAAGATGAAATCTCCTGCTGTATGCGATCTTGTCTTGACATGATAAATGCCAATCTTGAGGCAAGACTTGAGAATAATGAAGTACAAGAGGCAACAGGCAAAGATGGTGCTACCTATGAAATAGTTGAGCCTCTATTGAAGACGTTCTGGGGACAGCGCAGCCCTTATAATCTGCTCTGTCCTAAGGATGGCAACGGAAATGCTACCTATTCAGGGTGTGTTGCAACGGCTATGGCCATGGTTCTTAACTATTTCCGATATCCGTCATCAGTACAAGGAGAAGGTTTTTATACCTTGAAAACAAACGAGAAAGATACCATCAGAGTGAATATCCAAAGTTCCTATGATTGGGATAACATGTTGAATACATATACATCCTCCTCCGGAACAGCCGATCAGCGTAATGCGGTGGCACAACTGATGTACGACTGTGGTTGTGCCGTTGGCATGAACTATGGTTCTACCGGCAGTGGCGCTTCTGTGACTACAGCAGCAAGAAAGTTCAATGAGGTATTCGGTTATGCTGCTGTCAATCATACGAACAAGAATTATTTTTCTGACTACGAATGGAGACAACTCGTGTATGACCAACTCAAAGCCGGTTGTCCGCTCATGCATTCGGGTACCGATACCAATACCAACAGCGGTCATGCTTTCGTGTTCGATGGCGTGGATGCCGATGGCTTGGTACATGTTAACTGGGGCTGGGGAAGCAGCAATCATGGTTATTTCGACATATTAGCCCTTACCCCCACTAATGGAAGCACAAAGCACAATTTCTCCTCTGGCTTGGGTTTTATTTATAACCTGAAGCCAAAGCCTCAGCTTGAGGAAGGAGAAGAGCAGGAATATCAGTTGGTTGTTGGTCGTGGTACCGGTTCTTACAAAAACGATTATTATACGATCAGTATCAAAGACAACCGTGTTATCCTCAATACCTATGGTGTTTTTAACTGGACACCGTTACCCTTCAAGGGATATGTCGGCACTCGCTATGAGAGTCTTGATGGAGGGAGCAACTACAATGTTCGATTGAAGACACCCACCGGTGGTTATTACGTCCCCCTCGACGTGGCCAGTCGTGCCAGTAAGAGTTATGGTGGTTATGATGCCAACCATGACCAAACCCCTTCATCCATCAAACCTGGAAGATATAAATTATTCTTCGCTGCCTACAATGATGATAAGAACAACCTGAAATATCGCAGTCCTATCCGTCAAAAGGGAGAAGGTCATATCTACTGGATTCTCACCGTAGCTGATGACGGCACACTCTCATTAAGTGATAAGATAATAGTTGACGGCCCTGAAGATATCATACCGAGCAGTATAAGAATGATTACCTCAAAAGGTGATAACAAGAATAACCATGAGATGTACAATCTTAACGGACAACGCGTTGGCAGCAACTATCGAGGTATCGTCATCATTAATGGAAGAAAAATAATTAAGAAATAAAATAACCTAAAAATCATCATTCATGAAAACAATTAAGACACTAACACTCATTGTCATACTGAGCATTGCCATGACAGAGGCATATGCATGTACGACTGCTATCATCAGTGGGAAATACACGGTTGATGGTCGTCCGCTGATGCTTAAACAGCGTGATAGTCAAAGAATTAAGAATGTGTATGTAAGTGGTGATTCTGCCAGATACGCATGGACTGCCGTAGTACCCATTGAAGATAAGAGTAACCGTGGTGTGATGTATGGACAAAACGAAGTAGGACTGGCCGTGATGAATTCCACCTCTTATAACCTGCTTCAGAAGACAGACAATCCTCTGAAAAGCGGTAATATCATGTGTTGGGCATTGGAACGCTGTGCGACAGTAGATGAGTTTGAGGCGATGATCAGTGAGATGAAATATTTCTCCTACGGCAGCAACTATGGTGTCATGGATGCTCAGGGTCATGTCGCCTATTTCGAATGTGGTCATTTAGGTTATAAGAAATATGATGCCGATGACCCCACAGTGGCACCCCATGGCTATATCGTACGTTCTAATTTCAGCATGAGTGGTGACATGAAAGACGGTAAGGGATTCTCCCGTTACAATAAAGCAGTGGAGATATTAGAAGAAGCATACAACAAAAAAAATATCAGTTGGCGCACATTACTTAAGATGTCACGATGCCTGGAGCATGGTATGACACGTATCAACCTCTATGATCAGATGCCTGCTGATGAACATGCTGAAGACATTGCCTATTTTTGTGATTTCATTCCAAGATACACCACGGCATCCACCTATATGGTACAAGGTGTGCGCAAAGGGGAGTCTCCCCTACTCACCACCGGATGGACCTGCATCTCCAGTCCTTTGGCTACCGTTACCATCCCCGTATGGACCATACCCATGGCTGAACTGCCTAAGTGTATCAAGCGTGATGACGACGGCCATTGCCTGTTAGTGGACTGGGCGACTATGATGAAGAGTTATATCTGGCCATTGGAGTATTCTGATGGACAAAACTATATACGGTTGGGACGACTTATCAACCGTTCAGGCACAGGATTGTTGCAGCAGATACAACCCATTGAAGACGAAATCTTGAAACGGGGTGAAAAGTTGCAGCAGCAATTCTACAAGAAAAATGATATTGACAAGGAAAAACTGAAAAAATACTATGACTGGGTGGATGACTATGTCAAGAGAGAATATGAGAAGATAGGTCATTACCATGGTCTAACCTTAAAATAACAAGCGTGAGAAGACCTTATATATACATACCACTATTTGTCATTCTGTTTTTGTTGACATCGTGCAGGAAACAGGATCAGGTTCACTATATCCCCTCTGTAACAGACAGTATTTTCAACATCTCCCATATTCAGAAAATATATAAGGATTCACCCACTGAAGCCTTTCACCTCGTTGACAGTGCCGAGCAAGGTGGAAAGATGCCGTCATGGCAAGCTGACAGCCTTAGGGCAAGGATGTGCCTTGACAATTATTACGATTTAAACAGAGGTATCGGATTTGCCTTACGGACACTTACCTACGACTCGGTGGTGAACCATCCTAACAGACATCTTGGCATGCTTGCGATGATATCACAGTTGGAGGTAAGCTTGGGAAGATATTCGGAATGTATCCGATTCTGTGATGAAGGTTACGCATTGGCTGAGCAGTTGAAGGATGACCGTCACAACGGACAACTCATGGTTAATGCCGGTTACAGTATGTACTTCATGAAAGAGAAGGAGAAAGGACTGGATTATCTGTACCGGGCACAGAAACTGCTCAGCAGCAAGGGGGATTATGAATCATTAAAGATGTTATCCTACTGCTACGGACAATTGATGAATTGCCTTTGGGTAGATAACACAGATGAAGCCATTGCTTTCGGCAAAAAACGGGAAGCACTGCTCGACAGCATGGAGAACAACATTGGCGATGTCACTGCTGACTATCTTGACAGACAGAGGGGATTAACATTTGCGAAGATGGCAGATTTCTATGCAAGGAAGAAAAACTTCAAGGAAGCACGCTTGTATGAACAGAAATTCCTCAAGACAAACATCTCGAATACTGCAAGAGGAAATAATCTCATCTTCGACTATTACTGTACATTGGGAGATTTCGACCTAGTACAGCAGACCTACCAACGTTCACTACCCTATTGGGAGCATAAAGATACCTTCTGTACCCGCTATGCCAGTGTATTGGGAATGCTTACCAAGGTATATGCACAACAAGGCATGCTGCAAAAGGCATTCGAATACCGTACCCGTCAGTTAGGTATCAAAGACAGTCTGCTCATCCGTGAGAACGAGAATGAGGCAATGCGTCTGTCGGCTATCTATCAGATTCATGATAAGGAAATCAGCCTGGAGAAAAAACGTGCAGATGCCAGACACTATCTCTTCCTGGCCGGGGCTTCTATTCTGTTGCTGTTGTTGGCAATTGCCTTTGCCATCTATTTCTATCATCAACGGACACGGATATTAAGAAAGAACCGACTTCTCATCAGTCAGCTGGAAACCATCAGTGATTATCAACGGGAGAAGTTAGCTAAAAAGGAGGAGGAGGTGCCGGAAGCCAAGACTGACACCGACAACCAAGGATCATCCACACAAGTAGGAAAACGACAGGAAATGATGGTTCAGAAATTCCGCAAGATCGTGGATGAGGAAAAAGCCTATCTGCAACTGGATTTCAGTCGTGAGAAACTGCAAAGGATGATGGGTATCAGTAAAAACAGCCTGACACCCGTGCTCCATGAAGTACTTGGCGATGTGGCTAACCTGTCTGACTATATCAACAGTAAGCGTATCACCCATGCCTGCATGCTCATTCGTAAGCAACCGCAGATGACTGTCGATAACATCGCTACAGCCAGCGGATTTACCACCACACGAAATTTCCGCCGTTGTTTTAAGTCACAGACAGGTATGACTCCGGCAGAATACCGTGATTCCATTCTTTCAGAGTGATAATCTGATATGAACTATATAAAACTATTCAAATAATATTAACCATGAAGAAAAAACTATTATCTCTACTGGCATTGCTGACACTGTCATCAGTATTGGCAATAGCACAGACAAAGATTTCCGGTGTAGTGATTTCTCAGGAAGACGGAGAACCCATTATCGGAGCATCGGTGAAGCTTGCTGGAAGCAAGACTGGTGCTATCACCGACATAGATGGAAAATTCTCCCTCACGTCTACTTCGGCAAACCCTGTCATTACAGTGAGTTACATCGGAATGTTACCTAAAACATTGAAAGGTACCCAAAACATGCGTATCGAACTGGAGCCCGATGCCACAACCCTCGAAGAGGTTGTCGTAACAGGTATGCAGAAGGTGGATAAACGTCTGTTCACCGGTGCTACGACAAAACTTAGCGGTGCTGATAGTAAGATCGACGGACTGGCAGATGCCAGCCGCTCTCTGGAAGGACGTGCGGCAGGTGTCAGTGTTCAGAATGTCACAGGTACCTTTGGTACGGCACCGAAGATACGTGTCCGTGGTGCTACGAGTATCTACGGCAGTTCTAAACCGCTGTGGGTGGTCGATGGCGTCATCATGGAGGATGTAGTCGACGTAGATGCCGACGATCTGAGTTCCGGTGATGCAAACACCCTGATCTCCTCTGCGATAGCCGGTATCAATGCCGATGACATTGAGAGTTTCCAGATTCTGAAGGACGGTTCTGCTACCTCTATCTATGGAGCACGTGCCATGGCAGGTGTGATCGTTGTCACAACGAAAAAAGGTAAGGTAGGACAGACAAAGATCAACTATACCGGTGAGTATACCATGCGTCTGAAACCTTCCTACAGTCAGTTTAATATCATGAACTCCCAGGAGCAGATGGAGGTGTATCAGGAGCTGGAACTGAAAGGTTTGATGACTTATGCTGGTCGTGCCAATGCCTCCAACAGTGGTGTGTATGGTAAGATGTTCCAGTTGATGTCACAATATGACGAGACCTCCGGACAGTTCGGCTTACCCAACACCCCTGAGGCTAAAGCAGAATACCTGAGAGCTGCCGAGTATCGTAACACAGACTGGTTTGACCTGTTGTTCAAAGAGTCTATCCAGCACAACCACAGTATCAGCATCCAGAGTGGTACTGATAAGGCACAGCATTATATGTCGTTCTCTGTGATGGACGATCCGGGATGGACCTTGTCAAGTAAGGTACAGCGTTACACCATGAATATGAACACGAACTACAACCTGAACAAGAGTATAACGCTCAACCTCATCGGTAATGCTTCCTATCGTAAGCAGAAAGCCCCGGGAACTATCGACAGTGAGGCAGATGTAGTCAACGGTAGTGTTGATCGTGGTTTCGATATCAACCCCTACAGTTTTGCACTGAACACTTCGCGCACGCTTGATCCCAACGAGTATTATCAGCGTAACTATACCTCTTTTAATATCTTCCATGAGTTGGAGCAGAACTATATCGATATCAATGTGACGGATTTCCGCTTACAGGGAAAACTCAGTTATAAGCCCATTAAGAAAGTGGAAATATCCGGATTGATCGCTGCTAAATATTCAGCTACGACACAAGAGCATAATATCAAGGATAACTCCAATCAGGCAATGGCTTATCGTGCTATGGGCACCACCACCATCATGGACAACAACCGTTATCTGTACACCAACCCTGACGATCTCAGTGCTCTGCCAATCACTGTGCTCCCCGAAGGTGGTATCATCGACCGTACTGACAACCGTATGTTCGGATGGGACTTCCGTGGTTCTGTGAACTACAACGATGTCTTTGCCAATAACCATATCGTGAACTTCTACGGTGGATTGGAAACCAACTGTGTTGACCGCCACTCTACCTGGTTCCGCGGCTGGGGTCTCCAATACTCCAAAGGTGAGGTTCCCTACTATGTATATGAGGTATTCAAGAAAAGCGTGGAAGAGAATGCGGAGTATTACTCACTCACCAACAAACATGAACGTAGTGCAGCTTTCTTTGCCAATGCTTCTTACTCATTTAAAGGTATCTATACCATCAACGGAACTTACCGCTACGAGGGTACGAATAAATTAGGAAAGAGCAGACAGGCCCGTTGGCTGCCGACATGGAATATCTCAGGAGCTTACAATATTCATGAGGAGAGCTTCTTCAAACGTCTGAAGCCCACCTTCTCTCATCTGTCTTTGCGCGCCAGTTATTCACTGACCGCAGAAAGAGGACCATCGTTCGTCACCAACTCCAGAGATGTGATCTATTCCGGACAGCCATGGCGCCCCTTCGTCTCTGTCAAGGAAAACCGTATGTATGTGAGTCGTGTCGCCAACTACGACCTTACCTATGAGAAAAAACATGAGTTGAATATCGGTGCTGACTTAGGATTCTTCGATAACCGTATCAATATCACGGCAGAGTGGTATAAGCGTAACAACTACGACCTGATCGGCTATATGAACACGGAAGGTATGGCCGGTGAAGACACCAAACCCGGTAACGTGGCAGCAATGAAGTCTAACGGATTCGAGTTAAGCATCTCCACGACAAACATCAAGAATAAACACTTTACCTGGACCACAAACTTTATCTACTCACATACGAAGAATGAAGTAACCAAGCTGATGTCAACCAGCCGTATCTGGGATCTTATCCGTGGTTCCGGTTTTGCACGTGAAGGCTATCCCGTACGAAGCATCTTCAGTGTACAGTATGTAGGTCTTAATTCCGACGGTACTCCACTGGTGATCAATCAGTTAGGAAATACCAGTGATACAGGTACGTATTTCCAGAGCTCCACCGATGAGGGTATCGCCACTTTGAAATATGCCGGTCCTGCCGATCCTACAGACATGGGATCCCTCGGTAATATCTTCAAGAGTCATGGATTCACCCTGAACCTCTTCGTCACCTACTCCTTCGGTAATGTAGTACGTCTCGACCGTGCCTTCTCAAGTAGTTACAGCGACTTGACGGCAACACCTAAAGAATTCCGTAACCGTTGGATGGTGCCCGGCGATGAACTGAAGACGAATATCCCAAGTATCTCCAACCGTATATTGAATCATTACAATTCTAATATGGCCAGGGCATACAACTCATATAACTACTCTACCGAACGTATTGCCAAAGGTGACTTTATCCGATTGAAAGAAGTTTCCCTGGGTTACGACTTCCCCAAGAAGCTTATCCAGTCTGTGAAGCTCAGCACACTTAGTCTGAAGCTCCAGGCTACGAACCTCTTCCTTATCTATGCCGACAAGAAGTTGAACGGTCAGGATCCTGAATTCGTCAATTCCGGTGGTGTGGCAGTACCAATGTCAAAGCAGTTCACCATGACGTTGAGAATCGGTATGTAATGGAAAAAGTATCAAACATTCTAAAAGATGAGCAATATGAAACAGCATACATTATATAATATTGATGACTCTGTGAACAAGACAAGCATTGTTAAGTTCATGAAGAGATGTGGTGGGCTGTCGGCATATCTTCTTGTTATCGTGATGACATCGTTCTTGCTCGCCTCCTGCGATGAGTTCCTCGATACAATGCCAGACAACCGCTCTGAGTTGGATGAACCGGAGAAAATATTTGAGATGCTGACATCAGCCTATCCGGTACACGACTATGTGTACTTCAACGAGCTGATGTCAGACAACTGGGATGAATATCCCCGTTATAAGAACCATACCACCCTGTCAGACTCTTGTTGGACATGGTCGGAAGTATCCGAGACGGGTACTTACTCCCCTTCAAACGTATGGAGTGATGCTTTTAGTGGTATTACAACGGCTAACATGGCACTTGAAGCCATCGACAAGCTCAATCCCGATGAATATGGTGATAACATGCCACTGAAATTACGTGAAGCACGTGCCGAAGCCATCATCCTGCGTGCATACCATCATTTTATACTGGCAAATGTCTTTTGTGCACCCTATAACAAAGAGAAGAATGCATCCCAGTTGGGACTACCTTATCAGTATAAGGTGGAACGAGAACTGAGCCCTCACTATGAGCGAGGTACCCTCGACAAATTCTATGAGGCCATTCAGAAAGACTTGGAGGAGGCATTGCCGAACATCGGTGAGAGCAACTTCGATGAAGTACCGAAATATCATTTCAACATCAATGCCGCCTATGCTTTTGCCACCCGTTTCTATCTGTTCACAGAACAATGGCAGAAAGCCGTGGATTGCGCCAACAGGGTATTAGGCAGCGATCCTGCCGGTATGTTACGCGACTGGGCAGCTCAGGCTGCCGTGGGTTCCGACCGCGACCAACAGGGACAGAAATGGATCGACGCAGAGTGTAACGCTAACCTCTTGCTCTGCACCACCTACGGCAACTACCGTAATGTGTTCGGTAATGTCAGCACCTTAAACCACTACAGTCACGGAAACTATGTGGCTACCAGTGAGACGATGCGTGCCAACAACCCATGGGGAAACTCTTCTTCTGCCTATATCAAGACCACCTCACGCTATAGCAGCAATACGCTCGACAGAGTGCTCTGGTGGAAGATGCCTTATTTCTTCCAGTATACCAATATCATCAAGGGAAATGGTTATACCAGATCAGTTTATACACCGTTGACCGCCGATGAGGTATTGCTCGCAAGAGCAGAGGCAAACATCATGTTAGGCAACTACGAGCAGGCCGTCAGTGATATGAATATTTGGGCACGTTCCATCTATAATGGAGCAAAGACACTGACGGTGGAGTATATCACAGACTTCTACAACAAGATCAAGTACTATTCCCCCACCGAGCCTACTATCAAGAAACACCTGAATCCCGCTTTCGATATCGGTGAGGAAGGTGGCGTTAAGGAAAGTCTCCTGCAGTGTGTCTTACAGATGCGTCGCATACAAGGCTTCTATGAAGGATTACGCTGGTGGGATATCCGACGCTATGGTATCGTCATCTACCGCCGTGCCATCACTTACGACGGTTCTTCTGTAGAGCAGGTGCTCGACGAACTACCAGTGGATGACTTGCGCCGTACCCTTCAGATTCCCAAACGATCTATTGATGCCGGTTTCCAACCGAATCCAAGATAATACTAACACCTTTAAGCAAAAGCAATTATGAGAAAGAAATCAAATATCAAGGAATCTATCGCGATGGCGATACTCCCGCTGCTGCTATTGACTGTCTCACCTATCTTCAGTTCATGTGATAACGAAGACGAACTGAGTAAAGAGAGTATTATCGTAGCAGATAAAGATATCTCCAACACACCGTTGGACCTCTGGCTCAAGACCTATATCCTCGAACCATACAACCTCAAGATAGAATGGCAATGGAATGGCAATGAGGTGCGCTTAGGCTACTATACTGTGCCGGCATCCTATGAGTGCGCCACGATCTTGGCACATATCGTGAAATATTGTTGTCTGGAAGCATATGATGAGGCAGCAGGCCCCGTCTTCACCCGTCGTAACTTCCCCAAGCAGATCATCTTCGTAGGTACCTGGGAATACAACAACAACGGTACCTATACGTTGGGAACCGCTGAAGGTGGTAAGAAGATCTGGCTTGCCGGTGTGAACCACGTAAAAGAGAATATCGCACAGGGTGCTGCAAGACTCAACTCCCAGTACCTGAAGACAATACATCATGAGTTCACCCATATCCTGAACCAAAATGCTCCCTATCAGGTAGCTTTCAAGGAACTGACAAAGACCACCTATGTGGCCGACTCCTGGAGCAGTGACACTTATAAGGTAGGATACCAGCAGCGTGGTTATATCTCCGCTTATGCCCAGGCTAATGCTGGTGAGGATTTTGCAGAGATGTATTCCATCTATGTCACCAGCAGCCCGGAGGCATGGGACGGCATTTTGGAAAAAGCCATTATCACCACCACCGATGATTTCGGTAATGAGATTAAGGATTACACCTATTATAATATTCTGCAACAGAAGCTTGATCTGGTGCGTGCCTACATGCACAAGACATGGGGTCTCGACATGGATGTGATGCGCGAATCCCTCACCCGTCGTCTGAATGATGTGGTGAATGGAAGAGTGGATCTGACAGATCTGACAATACCTGTTAATTAATACCTTAACGAATCATTCTGATTATGAAGAAACTATATATTATCACTTCGTATATGCTGCTCACCCTGATGACCTTGGTGATGCAGGGATGCCTGAAAGAACAGGAAGATGTCTTTGAGGACAGTCCTATCGTGCGTCTCGAGAAATATATCGATGAGTACCGCACAGTCTTGGAGAGTTCTGAAGACGGATGGATCATGGACTACTATCCTCAGAGTGACCAGAGCATGGGTGGTATCGCCTATATCGTGAAGTTCAAGGACGGTGAAGTAACAGCATGGTGGGAGAAAGACACCAGCAAGTCTGTCACCAGCAACTATGCTTTCAAGAAGAGTATCGGTGCCATGCTGACGTTCTACACCTATAACGAGTTTCTGCACTATTACGCAGAAGGTCGCGCCACCACGGAGTTGTATCAGGGTTACAAGGGTGACTTTGAGTTCCGTCTCGACAGTATTGTAGGCAACGACCATGTGTATATGCATGGCAAGCGTCATAACAGCGTCATCTCCCTTCACCGGTTCTCCGGTGATCCTGTGGAATATCTTAGTAAGGTTAAAGAACTCTCTGAGAGTGTCATCATGGATGCCCTCCTCGGCACATATGATCACTATGACATCAATGCCTCGGTGAATGTTGACAACCGGCAAATGGTCTACACCATCACTGATACGAATACCGGTACCGCTCATAACTACACGCGTCCGTTTACCTTTACACCTGACGGTGTACGTCTGTATAAGCCACTGACCATCAACGGTAAGCGACTTACTGAGTTCACGCTTGAGAAAGAAGGTGACTTGAATTATCTGCGGGGTAAAGATGAGGGACTCACCGACCTGCGTCTCCGCATGAAAGTTACGGGCTACGTAAGTTATGCTGACTATGCAGGTACCTATACTTTCGTGCACCACAACGGTTCTAACAAAGAAAGGATCGAGACCACCGTACAACTGGTACCAAACGGCGACGGCAAGACATATACCATGACAGGTATCAGTCTGCAGCCAGATGCATTTACCCTGAAGCTCAACTATGTGCCCAGCCGCGGTACACTGATACTGCCAGGACAGATCATCGGCACAACAGAAGAGGGATGGGATGTATGGTTGGCACCCTACTCCCGTCGTACCACCGACTTCTTGGGAACGGTTTATCAGAGCACCAACTATGGTATGGAGCTGCAGCATGATGAGGAAGCAGAAGGATTCCTCCTGAAATTCTCTGCTTACGACCCCACTCAGAATGTGGCGATCACCTCGTTTACCATCCGCTTCTTCTCCGGTTCTACCCGTATGGATTCCAGTACGAACATGCCAGGTGAGGAATGGTATTTCAATGGCAAATCTTTTGATGCCGATGATACCAACTATGCCTTCCGTCTCTATTTCCTGGAGTCTTTGATAAAGCAATAATACTCAACTAATAAAGGCTATCATGATTATGAAGAAACAATATTATTTCTTGCTGACCCTGCTGGTATGTGTGCTGGCAGGCTTGTCGGCATGCAGCAATGACAACGAGGTGGAATACACCCCGAAAGAAAAGCTCATCCTGCAGAACTACGATTTGCTGTTTACCTGTAATGCCTCCGAAGGTTCTGTGACCATAGCCAACGAGTCTTCTGTGACGGCCACGTCAGAGCAGTCATGGTGCACGGTGACCACCAGTGGAAATAAGGTTATTGTCAATGTCACGGCCAATAATTCTTTCGAAGGTCGTTCCTGCAAGATCACCATCCATGGCAATGGTAAGGAAGCACAGGTGATCGCACAACAGGCGGGATTAATATTCTCTGTCAACAAAGGCGGTGCCTTTGTGACCAATGCTGCCGCGAAAGAACATCTGCTACCTATTGATTACACCGGTAATTCGCCGCTACGGGTGGATCCTGCTTCGGTTGACTGGGCCACCTTCTCCGTTGTCGACGGTGTCCTCCATGCCGACTTGGCGCTGAATGTCGGTGAGGAGCCACGTGAGACAGAGGCTGTGCTATGGGCGGGAGATGTAAAACTCACCGTTCCTATCCGTCAACAGGGACTGTCATTCGTTGTCAACGGTGGCAAGAACATCGTCGGCAATGATGAAGCTGCAGGTCGTAACTATAAGATAGAGACTTCCGAAGGTATTGAATACAGTGTGGCTCCCTCAACAGTTGACTGGGCGCGCTTCAGCATCGTCAACGGTGAGTTGCATATCGACTTCGACGAAAACAATACCGGAAAGATGCGCCATACAGAGGCAGTCATCACCTATGCAGGCAGTCTGACTTACAAAATCAATGTCCAGCAGTTTGACTTTGAAAAAGATGTATTAGGAACCTATACCCTCTCATGGGGTAGCAAGACCACGAAGCTGTCATTCGAACGTAATGAAGAAGGTAAGGCTCAGTGGCGTTTCCTCGAGGGCAACTATGCTTCCATGGGTGTTGTCATTCCGGTGACACTCGATGAGGAGGACTTCTCGTTGATGATTCCTAACCTGTTAGACCTCACGGCTACCTATACGAAGAATGATGTCGTCTATAAACTGACAGTCTTTGTGATGTCACAAAAGGGAAGTTCTGTTTATCGTCACAACAATAATAAGTTGGCTGCCATCGGAAAACTCACGATCGACGACGACGGCGGTTGCAACTGGCAATTCAGCCTGAACGACCAGCTCGATAGCAGCACCTACAAATTCTATGGTATCCGCCTCGCTTATGGTAACGGTGGTTACGGAGGATACGTAGGGGCTTACGTGACCTTCAACGGAATGAAACTGACCAGAGACTAATACTCTCTCATTTTATATTTATCATTCATCATAAGAGCCGCACGACAAACGTCATGCGGCTCTTATCATTGGTAGTTTTAGCGGCTATGGCTTCTTCATCTTTACGATGATCGTCACCTTACCGCTCCCACTCGTACGACGGAGCATATACAGACGTGTCTGAGCGGGTTTCTCACATGTCAGGGTGAGGGTCTGTACCCCACTCTGCTGCTGTTCGGTAAACGTACCGGTGGCTTTCTCTTTCAGGAAGGCATCGTGGAATTGACTTGTCTGATGGCCGGGCAGTGTCAGCACCTTCACCACCTTTTTCACCTGTCGGGTATTGGGGTCACGCTCCACCACCGACGTAAAGCTTGACGTTCCCACCGTGGAGTAATCCTCCACCATGCGGTCAATACGGTTCTGTGCCCTCCCCGGTATTACCACCATCAGCAGTAATATCAAGAGTGTTACAGTAATTCTTATATTATTTTTCATATCATCCTTATCTTCAATCATTTAACAACTTCTCCAATCTACTTCGCTCAGCCTCGTCAGTGATACTGTTGAGTAGCTCTTTTTCTGCATCATCGACAATCTGACGACTGTTAGCAGAAACCTCTATGTCATTAGCGGAAGCCAAGGTCTCCTTGATCTGAGAACGGATCTCACGGAGATTATCATTACGCTGACCGCAAACGATCACATACGATCCTTCGTACTTCCTGCTGAACAAATCCCACTGGTAAGCACGGTATGTAACAAAGCCGATGATCAACAAGGCCACAGCGGCTGAGATGGCAGCGATGTATCGCAGACGGATATGCAAACGGATACGACTGACCGACTTGCGAAGGGCTGTCTCCGGCATACCCGTAAGGAGTGAGATCTCCCGATAGCCCATCCCCTCCATGTCATGCAGACGGATAATCGTCTGTTGACGGGGTGGCAAACTCTCTACGATCTGCATCAGTTGTTCGGTATCCGGCTCTTCCGTCTCTTCCGCCAGTTCGTTGAGAATGGTGTCTATATCCGTGAAATCATCCTCTTTACGTCTTCGCCGTAAATAGTTGAGTGAGAGATTTCTTACCAACACCGAGGCAAAAGTGTCGATGGGCGGGCGCAGCTGCTGATGGATAAGGCACATCTTGAGGAGTGCGTCCTGCACGATGTCCTCCGCCTCATCCAGCTGATGAAGATAGCGATGCGCTTGTGCAACCATCTTCGGTCGCACGCGCACCACTTCTTTTTGAAAAGCTTCTTGCCTCATAATTATTATAAACGAGAGATAGTTAGAACTTGTTCAGTTCTGATGTGTTTATCTTCGAAACGCCCGACGACTTGATCTCCGTCTTGTCGGCTGTACCACTGATCATAATCTTGGCAGCACCACTGTTATGGGCCTCCAGCACCTTGCAGTCAACAGTCATGTTGATCTTCCCTGCCCCACTGCTCTGCATCTTCAGATGATCACCTTTATATTTGAGAGAGCCCTTCGAGGCACCGCTGAACAACATCACGGCATTCTTGTTATTCATTATCGTCATGTTCATCTCACAGGCACCCGAGCTGTTGAGGTTCATCGTCGGACAACTGACCTTGCCCGTATTCAATTTGGAAGCACCACTGCATCCGATGAGCATCTTATTACAGGTGATATCGTTGAACAACAGTTTGCTGGCACCCGACGTGTTGATATTAAAATCAGCGGCTTTCAGGTTACTCATATATACCGTCACGGCTCCTGAAGTGCGGATGCCCACCAGTTGTGGCGAGGTGATCCGTACGACAGGTGAATTAGCGTGGATATTTTTCCGTGTACTCTTGGTCCTGACAGAAAGCACCTGCCCTTTCAGCTCGACGATGGTCTTAAGATAAGGACTGTTACTTTCCTCCACCTTAATGCTGTAATGCTTTCCCTGCGTGAAATAAACCTTCACGATACCGCTCAACGTCAGTGAATTGAAATTCTTATAGTCATACGTCGTAGTCTTCGGTTGTACTGGAGTCCCGGCCATGGCTTCAGATACTTGCAGAACCATCAGCAACAGGAGAATCGATACAAAATGATGTAAATGTTTCATAACCCGATTTATTTAATGATTACTATTATGCTTCATTCTCTATAATAAGAACACACCGATTAGACGCTTTGTGACAGATCATAGGATGTGATTTAATAATTATTAACAACTATTCAGTTTACAAACTCAATAACTAATAACTCGCTTACTCGTCAATTTGTCAACTCGTATACTAACGGAGTTGCGATAGCGAGAGAGGCAGGTACACAGATACGATGATTGAAAAACGATGACGGAGTCAGTGCGAGGACCTGTTTGAGCGAAGCGAGTCCCGCAGCACAGTTTTTCAGAATCGTAATCTGTTCTGACTCGAAGCGTGCAACGAGCTCTCTTTTTGGTTGCTTTTTCTCTCGCGGCAGAGAGAAAAAGAACATGAAAAAATAATAACCATATTTTTGGCTTTTCGCTCATTTATCCGTATCTTTGGCTACGCCGAAGTTACTCCGTCTCGGGAATGAAAAGAAAAATGAACTTTTCTTTTGCATTCCACTCGACTTTTAGATAAAATCTTCACGCTCGAGATAAGAAACAAGCTTCATTTCTTCTCGCTTAATCAGATTTTTAGTATCTTTGTAGCCATAAACATTATTATATGCAACAGAAAATTATTATCCTCGACTTTGGTTCTCAGACCACACAGCTGATCGGGCGCCGTGTACGCGAGCTCGACACGTTCTGTGAGATCCTCCCATACAACAAGTTTCCGAAAGACGATCCGTCTGTCATCGGTGTCATTCTGAGCGGTTCCCCCTACTCCGTTCACGACCCCGAAGCCTTTCAGGTAGAACTTTCGCAGTTTGTCAACCGCCTGCCAGTGTTAGGCATCTGCTACGGTGCACAGTATATCTCACATACCCTGGGCGGTAAGGTAGAGAAAGCTGACAGTCGTGAATACGGGCGTGCCAACCTGCAGACCGTAGATACCACGAACCCACTCTTCAAAGGATTTGAGCAGCATTCCCAGGTGTGGATGAGTCATGGCGACACCATCACTGCCATCCCCGAAGGATTCCATGTGATCGGTTCTACGGCCGACGTGAAGTATGCGGCATATTCCAACTGGCAGCCAGACAAACAGGAGAAAGCCATCTGGGCCGTGCAGTTCCATCCCGAGGTGTTCCACACCATACAAGGCACACAGTTGTTGAAAAACTTCGTCGTTGACATCTGCGGCAGTGAGCAGGACTGGAGCGCAGCCTCCTTCGTGGACACCACCGTGGCTGAGTTGAAGGAACAGTTGGGCAACGACCGTGTGATTTTAGGACTGTCAGGAGGTGTTGACAGTTCTGTTGCCGCTGTCCTGCTGAACAAAGCTATCGGTAAGAATCTCACCTGTATCTTTGTGGATCACGGCATGTTACGCAAGAACGAGTTCCGTCAGGTGATGGACGACTATCAGGTGCTGGGGCTTAACGTCATCGGTGTGGATGCTTCGGAGAAATTCTTCAGCGATCTGGCCGGCGTCACCGACCCGGAGCAGAAACGTAAGATCATCGGTCGTGACTTCATCGAAGTCTTCAATGCCGAGGCGAAGAAGATCACCGATGCCAAATGGTTGGCACAGGGCACGATCTATCCCGACCGTATCGAGTCGCTGAACATCACCGGCAAGGTCATCAAGAGTCATCATAACGTAGGCGGACTGCCGAAGGAGATGCATCTGCAACTGTGCGAGCCACTGAAGTGGTTGTTCAAGGATGAGGTGCGCCGTGTAGGTCGTCAGATGGGCATGCCCGAGCATCTCATCACCCGTCATCCCTTCCCCGGACCGGGTCTGGCCGTACGTATCTTAGGTGATATCACCCCCGAGAAAGTACGTATCCTGCAGGATGCCGACGATATCTATATCCGCAGTCTCCGCAACTACAAGGTAAAACTGTCGGGAGAAGAGGCTCGTAAGGTATTGGCAGCAGGTGTGCCCGTAACCATTTCAACGGGAAACACAAACGACCAAACAACCAATTTCCCAAACGACCAGATTGAGGTATCCCTCTACGACCAGATCTGGCAGGCATGTACCATCCTCCTCTCTACCGTCAGGAGCGTAGGTGTGATGGGCGACGAACGAACCTATGAGCATCCTGTGGCTCTCCGTGCCGTCACCTCTACCGATGCGATGACAGCCGACTGGGCACATCTTCCCTACGACTTCATGGCGAAAGTCTCCAACGAGATTATTAATAAGGTACGTGGCGTCAACCGCGTCTGCTACGATATCTCCTCTAAGCCCCCATCGACGATTGAGTGGGAGTAAAAAAACAATTATTCAACGATATTTTACAGCATGGCGGCAGAGTTGTTCTGTCGCCATGTTTGCTAGCAGAACAATTTAAGTATACAAGCGTTACGAATCGGACGCCTCGCCCTCATCGGAATGCCCCTCCCTCAGTCCCTCCCCAAAGGCTTGGGGCGGGATGTTAGATAGGCATCGCCACATAATCCCGTTTCTTTAAAGTCATATAACAGTAGACAAGTAGATAAATAAACGAGTAGATGAGTATATGAGTAACGAGTTAATGGAAGGATCCGTTACGAATCGAACACCTCGCCCCATGCCTATG
>JAEEZP010000080.1 GCA_016291915.1 Prevotella sp.
CAGGATGTTCAGACTCAGTTGATCAAAGAGCACGAGGCAGAGCTTGCTGAGGAAGATAAATAAGGTACACCTTATATATTATATAGTAGGAGGAGAGGCGCATAGCCTCTCCTCTTATTGTTTGGAGAGAGGCTATAGAGGCAATAGTGCCTATAGTACCTATAGTACCTATAGTACCTATATTGCCTATATTGCCTATAGTACCTATAGTATCTATAGTATCTATAGTGTCTATATTTGATAATTATCATCCAAAAGGATATTTTAAAGTTAACTGAACTAAAATTAACGAAATTAATTAACATATCTCATCCTTATCTGGGAATTAATCTCTATATTTGCATTGTGAAAAGAAGTAGGATGGAAGAATGATCCTTCCTGATGGCAAATTATGAAGAAAAGGACGATAGTAATCATAGCAGTAGTGATGGGCTTCAGCTTTCTCGCCTTGTTATACCTTCAGTTGAGATATATTGAAGAGATGGTAACAATGAAGAAAGAGCAGTTCGATGAGTCGGTGAGCAAAGCCTTGAATCAGGCTTCGCGTAACCTCGAGTTGAACGAGACTTTACGTTATCTTGAGAAGGATGTGAACGAGTCTGAGCGACGGGCATACCGCCGTGACTCAGTGGGAACACGTTCGGGTGCTCCGGATGGTACTGTCCAGCATTCGCATCAATACTCGGTAGTAGGGAAGGATGGGACTATCTATTCGTCGTTCGAACTCAAGACGATAGCCACCAAGCCTTCTACTGTGCCAAAGGCTATGATCCTGCGTAATGACAAGAACTCCCAGTTGGAAGTCTCGAAGAATATGCAGCAGATCGTGAAGAACAGGTATGTCTATCAGAAAGCCCTCATGGACGAGGTGATCTACAGCATCCTCTACACAGCCTCTGAGAAGCCGTTACGGGAACGTATCAATTTCAAGATGCTCGATCAGGACCTGAAAGCGGAGTTGATGAACAACGGTATCAATATCCCTTATCATTTCACGGTGAATACACAGGATGGACGGGAGGTTTACCGTTGTCCGGACTACTCAGACAAGGGTGAGGAATATACCTATTCACAGGTGCTTTTCCGTAATGACCCTCAGAACAAGATGGGCGTGGTGAAGATCCATTTCCCGGATATGAACAGTTATATCTTCTCGAGTGTGCGTTTCATCTCTCCGTCGATCATCTTCACGATTGTCTTGCTGGTAACCTTTATCATTACCTTGATGTTGGTGTTCCGACAGAAACGTATCTCAGAGATCAAGAACGACTTCATCAATAACATGACCCATGAGTTGAAGACACCGATCGCCAGCATCTCATTGGCTGCCCAGATGTTGAACGACAACAGCGTGAACAAGAGTCCTATGATGATGAATCATCTGGGTGGTATTATCAATGATGAGTCCAAGCGTCTGCGCTTCCTGGTTGAGCGTGTGCTGCAGATGTCGATGTTCGACAGGGAAAAGACCACGTTTAAGAAGAAGATGCTCGACCTGAACGAACTCGTAGAGACGATTGCTCACTCGTTTACCCTGCGTGTGGAGCATACCGGTGGAAAGATCTATACTGAGATAGGGGCTGTCGATTCAACGATCTATGTTGATGAGGTGCATTTCCAGAATGTCATCAACAACCTGTTGGATAATGCGGTGAAATACCGCAAGCCGGACACACCGCTGAACGTGCATATCAGAACCTGGAATGAGAAAGACCGTCTGTGTTGCTCCATCAAGGATAACGGTATCGGCTTGAAGAAAGACGACCAGAAAAAGATTTTCGACAAGTTCTACCGCGTACATACCGGTAATGTGCACGATGTGAAAGGTTTCGGACTCGGTCTGGCCTACGTCAAGCAGATCGTTGAGTTGCATAAAGGAGAAATCAAGGTTGACAGCGATAAGGATAAGGGTACAACGTTTACCATCAGCCTGCCTGTCATCAAAGATGATGTTACAGATATAGAAGAATAATTATTAACCATTAAATATTGAAGATTATGAATGAAGATCAGTTAAAGATTTTGTTGTGCGAAGACGATGAGAACTTAGGTATGTTGCTTCGCGAGTATCTGCAGGCTAAATCGTTCGATGCAGAGTTGTGTGTTGACGGTGAGGCTGGTTACAAAGCTTTCATGAAGAATAAGTATGATATATGTGTGCTGGACGTGATGATGCCGAAGAAAGACGGTTTTACCCTCGCTAATGAGATCCGTCAGGCTAATCCTGAGATGCCTATCATCTTCCTGACCGCCAAGACGTTGAAGGAAGACATCCTCGAAGGATTCCGCATCGGAGCTGATGACTATATCACCAAGCCGTTCTCTATGGAAGAGCTGGTATATCGTATCGATGCTATCCTCCGTCGTGTAAAAGGTAAGAAGAACAAGGAGAGCAGCACCTATCATATCGGTCGCTTTACCTTTGACACCCAGAAACAATTGCTCACCATCGGTGAGAAGCAGACTAAGCTGACCACCAAGGAGAATGAGTTGCTGGCACTCCTCTGCAGTCATGCCAATGAGATCCTGCAGCGTGACTTCGCTTTGAAGACCATCTGGATTGATGACAACTATTTCAATGCCCGTTCTATGGATGTGTATATCACCAAGTTGCGTAAGCATCTCAAGGATGACGAGCAGATAGAGATCATCAACATCCACGGCAAGGGATATAAGCTGATTACTCCCGAGCAGGAATAACAGGGGTAGGAAAGACCGTCTATGAAGTCTTTTATCAAAAAGCACCTGTATAAGATCAGTATGGCGCTGGTATATGCCGGCGTCATACTCTTGCTTGTCGTACATTTCCTACATCTGAGATTCAATAATCTCTTGTTTCTCTCCCTCTTCCTGATCCTGCTGGGTATCATCTTTTATGTGCAGTCTGTCAAGCATCAAGGGAGATATTAATGGGGTAGAGCCTGTTCAAAAGATAAAATAAGTTAAATATTTGCTTGTTTTATATTAAAGTCGTTCTACTCACTCTTCATCTTCAAAAATTTTTAATACCTTTGCATCCGCTTTGTAAAAACAAGGCAGGTATTATTAATTATTATTTATATTTTAAACAAATGAATCAATACGAAACCGTTTTCATTTTGACTCCCGTTTTGTCTGATGATCAGATGAAGGAAACGGTCGCTAAGTTCAGAAAGATTCTCACTGACAATGGTGCAGAGATCCTGAATGAAGAGGACTGGGGATTGAAGAAGTTGGCTTACCAGATTGAGAAGAAGACCTCAGGTTTCTATCACCTGATCGAGTTCAAGGCTGAGCCGAATGTAATTAAAACTCTTGAGACTGGATACCGTCGTGATGAGAAGGTGATCCGCTTTATTACTGTAAAACTCGACAAGTATGCTGCTGAGTATGCTGAGAAGAGACGTAACAAGAACACTAAAAAAGAGGAGGCTTAATCATGGCACAAGATACAGAAATCCGTTATTTGAACGCTCCTTCTATTGATACCAAGAAGAAGAAGTACTGTCGCTTTAAGAAAAGCGGTATCAAGTATATCGATTACAAAGACCCCGAGTTCCTGAAGAAGTTCCTGAACGAGCAGGGAAAGATTCTTCCCCGTCGTATCACAGGTACCTCTCTGAAATACCAGCGTCGTGTGGCTCAGGCTGTTAAGCGTGCCCGTCAGTTGGCATTGCTTCCATTCGTAACTGACATGATGAAATAAAAAGAAGGAGGATCATTATGGAGATTATACTGAAAGAAGATGTTATCGGCTTGGGTTACAAGAACGATATCGTGAAAGTTAGAGATGGTTATGGTCGTAACTACCTGATTCCTACAGGTAAGGCTGTTATCGCATCAGTCAGTGCAAAGAAGATTCTTGCTGAGAATATCCGTCAGCAGGCACATAAGTTGGCTGCTCAGAAGGCTGCTGCTGAGGCAAAGGCAGAGAAGCTCAACGGTGTTGCTCTGTGCATCCCTGTAAAGGTATCTGCTACCGGTCAGTTGTATGGTTCTGTTACTGCTGCTAATGTTGCTGCAGAGCTTCAGAAGCTCGGTATTGATATCGACCGTAAGATTATCACCATGCGTGATATCAAGAATCTTGGTGATTTCGAGGCTGTTGCCCATTATCACAAAGAGGTTGAGGTAAAGATTCCTGTAAAGGTGGTTGCTGAGAATGCTGCTCCTGCAGAGGAAGTTGTTGAGGCACCTGTTGCTGAGCCCGCTGAGGCTCCCGAGTTTGACGAGGAAGAGGCTCTCGACGCTGAATAATCAATAGGATATATTTTCGCCCTGTAAAGCAAATCTATATTTAAGAGTCCCAATCAATAATGGTTGGGATTCTTTTTATATACCCTCTATTCTGCAAAATGAATGCATAAAATTTGGTTTTTCGCCTCGTTTGCAGTAATTTTGCACCACAATTCAACAAATAGGATAAAATGAAAGCATTTGTATTTCCCGGTCAGGGAGCACAGTTTGTCGGTATGGGTAAGGACCTGTACGACAACCATGCGTTGGCAAAGGAACTTTTCGAGAAGGCCAACGATATTTTAGGTTACAGGATAACAGATATTATGTTCGCAGGAACAGACGATGATTTGAAACAGACAAAGGTAACACAGCCGGCCGTCTTCCTCCACAGTGTCATCAGGGCATTGTGCATGGGTGAGGACTTTAAGCCGGAGATGACAGCCGGTCACTCACTCGGTGAGTTCTCTGCCCTCGTGGCAGCAGGCGCCCTGAGTTTCGAAGACGGACTGCGTCTGGTCTATGCCCGTGCGATGGCTATGCAGAAGGCATGCGAGGCAGCTCCTTCCACCATGGCCGCCATCATCGCATTACCTTTCGACACGATAGAGAAGATCTGTGAGGAAGTGAGTCAGGAGGGCAAGGGCGTTGTCGTGCCCGCCAACTACAACTGTCCCGGACAGTTGGTCATCTCCGGAAATATCGAGGCTATCCAGACAGCCTGTGAGCGTCTGAAAGAAGCCGGCGCCAAGAGAGCCCTGCCACTGAAGGTGGGCGGCGCTTTCCACTCCCCACTGATGCAGCCTGCCAAGGAAGAACTGCAGCAAGCCATTGAGCATACAACATTCAAGACTCCTTGCTGCCCCGTCTATCAGAATGTGGATGCCCTGCCGCATACCGATCCTGAGGAGATCAAGGCCAACCTTATCGCACAGCTCACCAGCAGTGTTCGCTGGGCACAGATCGTGGAGAATATGATTGCCGACGGCGCTGACGATTTCACAGAGTGCGGCCCCGGAAAGGCATTGCAGGGAATGATTGTTAAGATTAATCGTGACGTTACCGTTCAGGGAATACAGTAATGATGAGACAACAGGAAAGTCATAAGGTAATTATCTACCAGGTCTTGCCACGACTGTTCGGCAATAAGAATACCACCAACAGACGATGGGGGAGTATCCAGGAGAACGGATGTGGTAAGATGAACGACTTTTCCCTCTCTCTTCTCCGGCGTATCCGGGAGATGGGCTATACCCATATATGGTACACCGGAATAGTACGCCATGCCACCGTCACCGACTATTCTTCCTACGGCATCCCTCGTCAGCATCCTGAGGTGGTGAAGGGTAAGGCAGGGTCTCCCTATGCCATTACCGACTATTATGATGTGGATCCCGACCTGGCCGTTGACGTTCCTCATCGCATGGAGGAGTTCGAGGCGCTCATCGCCCGTACCCATGAGGCAGGACTGAAGGTGGTCATGGACTTTGTGCCCAACCATGTGGCAAGGGAGTACAAGAGTATCTGTAAGCCGCCACGGGTGAAGGATCTGGGCGAGGATGACCATAAGGAGAATCATTTTGATATCCGCAATAACTTCTATTACTGTTGGGGACAGCCCCTGGAACTGCCTTACATGGCCGGACAACCACGGCAATATGTCGAGATACCGGCGAAGGCCACGGGCAACGACAGGTTCACGAATACACCCGACCGTAACGACTGGTATGAGACGGTAAAACTGAATTACGGTATCGACTATTGTGATGCCGGCGGACGGTCGGAGCATTTCCTGCCTATCCCCGATACATGGAATAAGATGACCGAGATCCTCGTCTTCTGGGCAGCAAAGGGTATCGATGCGTTCCGCTGTGACATGGCAGAGATGGTGCCTCCGGCATTCTGGACATGGGCCATCGACAAGGTGCATTTCAGAAATCCTGAGATCCGTTTTATCGGTGAGGTGTATGACCCGCAGCAATACCGTACTTACCTGTCGGCAGGCTTTCAGTGGCTGTACGACAAAGTGGGGATGTACGACTGTGTGAAGGAGGTGATCCGCGGCCAACGGTGGGCTTCCGACATCACACAGCAGTGGCAGCATACCGATGATATCGGTGACCACATGCTCTATTTCCTCGAGAATCATGATGAGCAACGCATCGCCTCCGATTTCTTTGCCGCCGATGCCCAAAAGGGTGTGCCGGGCATGATGATGATGGCTTGGCTCTCACGTAATCCCGTGATGGTATATGCCGGACAGGAATATGGCGAGCGAGGCATGGATGAAGAAGGGTTCTCCGGACATGACGGTCGTACGACAATCTTCGACTACTGGTGTGTACGCACGATCCTGCACGGGTTCTTCAAACGCAGACAGCTTACCGTCGAAGAACGGGCGTTGGAACAGCAATACTTACAGATCTTGAAGATCGCCGGTGAAGAGCAGGCTATCAGCGAAGGAGCTTTCTTCGACTTGATGTATGCACAACCGGATTCCTTCGACCGCCAGCATCTCTTTGCCTTCCTGCGGAAAGCAGGTAACGAGACCTTGCTGATCGTTGTCAACTTCTCCTCTGACCGCCGTCAGGCAATGGTCAGAATACCCCGCCATGCCCTTGATGTCCTGCAGATAACCACCGGCGTGGCGAAAGCTGTCAACCTGCTGGATAAGAAAGAGCAGGTGTTGGTCATCTCTCCCGATGGCGATGTGCCGGTA
Source organism: Prevotella sp. (assembly GCA_016291915.1). Classification (GTDB taxonomy): domain Bacteria; phylum Bacteroidota; class Bacteroidia; order Bacteroidales; family Bacteroidaceae; genus Prevotella. Next base: position 6,935 of record JAEEZP010000080.1, read on the forward strand.
GATGTTCCTGCATGGGGAGGTATCATACTGAAATTCTGACACTTAAGAGTCAATCCTAACAATTAAGATAATCTTGACATCATGGAAGAGTTTTTTCTGAACGAACACAACAAGGAAGAGTTCCCACCCGCCCATACGGCAGAGCATCTGTTGAACCAGACCATGGTTCGTATGTTCGGCTGCGAACGGTCACGCAATGCGCATATCGAAAGGAAGAAGAGTAAGATCTCTTACATCCTCGACCATAAGCCTGACCGCAAGGAGGAACGGATGATAGAATCCACCATGAACGAGCTTATCGAACAGGATCTGCCGGTATCCTTTGAATTCGTAACACGGAATGAACTGGAGGACCTGGTGATGAACGCCGATGAGGACTCTCCTGATGCACAGCTCTCGCTGGACCGTCTTCCCGAGGATGCCTCTGAGACCATCCGCCTCGTTCGTATCGGTGACTATGATGTCTGTCCGTGTATCGGAAAACATGTCAGGAGCACAGGCCAGATCGGACGCTTCGAGATGCTGGGTACCAACTGGGATGAGCATACCAAGAGTTTCCGTGTACGGTTTAAGATCATACAGTAATCACTTCCTCCCCAATCCTCCTTATCACAAGGAGGTTTTTTATTATTTATTCACTGCTATATTTTTGTGCGGTAATGCCGAGTGCCGCTAAAAGTAATTAAAAGTTTTTGCAAAGATAAGCAAAGCCCTCCTTTCCTGCAATAGCTAAACACTTTTTAACACAGGCCGGGCCTTTGGGTGCTAAAGGCCCGGCCCGCGAGCCCTTTTGGCCTTCCCTTTCAGACTCTTTGGCCGGACCAGAGAGGGCTGAGATTTTTTATTCCTGATTTTAGTTGACAGTTTTTTAGCTGTTTTTCTGGTGCTTGATAGCATCTATCCTGAGATAGTTGACGTTACAGAGGAAGTTGTTGTTTTTGTAAGTCTGCAAAAATCAAGCAGTTAGGCCCCAAAAGGTGTGTTTTTTATAGACTTTTTGGACATTTGGACATTTGGACAAATAGGGATTTTAAGTTGTGTATTTTGTGGAGAGACCAAAGCCAATTGTCTCGAGATTGACAATAAAGCTGGAATAGAGGTTTTGATACTTGAAATCTGAAAAATATTTTTGTAAAGAATTATTTATAAATATATATTATATATAATATATATTTATAAATAATTTAAGGGGCCTCTTTTTTCCGTGTTTGAAATACGTAAATGTCCAAATGTCCAAATGTCCAAATGTCCAATTTGTCCGTCATTTTTTATTCTAACTACCTGATATTATCGTAATTACGATAACAGCTTCTTCCGGTAACTGTCCACTGTCTCAGGAAAGACATGGTCAAACACGGGGAAACCGTTGTCATTTTCCTGAAAAGGTTGTCTTGGGGTAACACTTGACAATACTGCACAACAGTGTTAATAAGAATGATTATAACATACTAAAAATCAGCATGTTAGATTTGCTATGTCTAAATAAGCATAAAATCACGATGTTCATCTATTGCAGGTAACAAACAATATTGTTACCTTTGCAATATCAAAACACTGCTATACACATTACGCTTTATCTGACATCGGGGTTCAGGCGGCGACGGAGGAAGAAATACTTAGTGGCGAAGAGGAACAGGAGCATGCCGATGATCTGACCGCCTGCCACACACCAGAAAGCGGAGACATAGCCGAGATGCTCCGTGACGATACCCCCGATGAGGACCCCGAGTCCCATGCCGACGTCCCACGATACTAAGATGGTGGAGTTGGCGGTGCCCCTGCGATTGTGAGGCGCCATGTTGATGATCATATTCTGGAATGCCGGCCACATGTGTCCGTTGCCTAAGCCGAGGAAGATAGCGGAGGCATAGTAGCCGAGATCGTTGGGGCAGGCCACAAAGAGCGTATAGCCGATGGTTGAGAGAACCGTTCCTTCGGCAGCATTGAAGGTGAGTCGCCCTTCGCGCAATGCTTTGCTTCCCTGCAGGCGCGAGACCATCAGTCCTATGGAGAGAATCAGGAAGTAGGTACCTGTGCCGCCGGTCTTTCCCAGCACCTCCTTGCCGTAGATGGCCAGGTAGTTGCTCAGCACACCGAAACAGAAACCGAAAAACACCATGTTCACGGCCAACAGCCAGCCGCTGAGCAGGAAGAAACGGTCGAAAGAAAGGAATGGGCGCTTGGGTTGTGGAGTGGCATCCCCTTCGCCTCCCGCGGATCGGTTGTCGGTCTTCTCATTTTTCTTCAACTCCAGTGTCGCGTCCACCAGGAGTCCGATGAAGGCGATGATGAAGGCCAGCCAGAAGAGCAGTTCGAAGTTCTGTATGTATTTATAGATGAAAAGTCCCACTGTCGGTGCGATGGCCATGGCCAGGTTATTACTCAGTCCGTAGTATCCGATGCCTTCGTTTCTCCTACTTCGTGGTAATACATCGATGGCGGCTGTGGAGTTGGCCACGGTGACGGCCCCGAAGGGTGCTCCGTGAAGGGTTCTCACGATGGTAAAGAGGAGTAGGGTAGAGGCAGCCAGATAGCCTCCAAAGAAGATGAAAAAGAAGAAAAAGCACCACAGGAGCACTTTCTTCCTGGGGAGGGTGTCCACGAGGAAGCCGCTGATCGGTCGGGCGATGAGGGCCGTGATGGTATATCCTGAGAGCAC
>JAEEZP010000081.1 GCA_016291915.1 Prevotella sp.
ATAGTAGTGGCGGTCGCTTTGATAGCCATTGAAGGAGAAAGATGCCGTCAGCCAGTTAGAGAATGTGTTGTCAAGGTTCAGCGCGTAGGTATAGCGTTCTGCTCCGTTGGCCTTGATGACATCGTCGTCGTGGTTATAGCCAATAGAGGCATAATAGCGTGAGGTTTTCGAACCTCCGCTCACGCTCAACGAGTGTTGGGTGCTCAGTGAGTTGCCAGTAAGCAGTTTGAACCAGTCGGTATTCTCTGATTCTGCTTTGCTGATCGCATCGACAAACTCCTGATAGGTTATTTTCTTATTATACAGGTCGGACAGCAGTCCCTCATAACCTACGGGGGCCATATTGCCGTCGTAGGGATAGTGGTCGTGGTAAAGCTCACGCGAGAATTGGATACGCTCTTTGGCACTCATCACGTTGACGGAACGGTCGCTGTAGTGGGGGCGCAGCTTGGCGTTCATAGAGAAGTTGTAGCTCACCTCGGGTTTACCCTCTGAACCACGTTTTGTGGTGATCACGATAACGCCGTTGGCAGCCTTTGTACCATAGATGGCGGTGGCGGCGGCATCTTTCAAGACGTCGATACGTTCTATATCTTGCGGATTGATGCCGGAGATGGCATTACCGATGCGGTTCACATAGTCGGGATCGTTGAGTTCTTCGGGAGACACATTGACAGGGTCGTGGATGATGATGCCGTCGACCACCCACAGGGGCTCACGGTTACCGACAAGCGTACTGGTTCCGCGGATACGGATTTTCGGGGCCACACCCACCTCGGCAGAGTTGTTGGTAACGAGCAGGTCGGGTATGCGGCCTTCGAGCATCTGGTCGAGTGACGACATGTCCGAGCGGGCCAGGTCTTCCATCTTGGCAGAGCTGACTGCCGATGTGAGCGAGCGCTTGTCGAGCACCTGATAGCCGGTGACCACCACCTCGTCGAGCTCATGGCCGGATACCATGATGATGTCCTGTGTGACCGTCCTGGTGCCGGCGGCAATGGTCTTATAGACCGTCTCCATGCCCACGTACGAGAACTTGAGCACGGTCTTGTCGTTGGGAATCTTGAAGGTGTAGAAACCGTCGGCGTCGGTCACGGTGCACACACGGCTCTCGCCGATGCACACGGGCACGCCGATAAGCGGATTGCCCTCGTTGTCTTTCACGATACCTTTCACGGTGCGCTCGCCGTTGTTACGCTTCAGGGGCGTGATGGTGACGATGCCGTTGTTCTCTTCGATTTGGCAGCCAATCTGGCGCATCACCTTGTTCATTACTTGCCTGGTTGGGGCATTGGTTTCGTTGACAGTCACCCTGGGCAGGCTTTTCAGTTCGTCGGCATTGTAGAGAAACTGGATTTTGGTTTGCCGTTTCACCTCGTCGAGGAACTGCTTCACCGTCACGTCTTTCATGTTGACCGTGATGCGGGTGTTGTCGAGAGTCTGTGCCGGCAAGCTAATGGCCATCACGAGGAAAGCCATGAGTGCCAGACACCTTTTCATGATTGTTTTTCGCATCTTGCTTTGGTTTAGATAATATAATAATTGGTTTTGCTTATCTCTGCTTCTCTCGAATGACGATATCCTTTTCTTGACGTATCATCTCGATATCACATACTGATGTTATTGCTTGAATCACATTGGTAATATCACCATAACGCTCTAAAGATCCAGTAAAATGGATGTTTCGCAGTTTTTCATCCTCAAAGATCACCTCATCGATAGAGTACCACTGTGCCAATACGCTCATCAACTGTTGTAAGGTACTGTTCTCAAAGACAAACACACCCGTATTCCATGCTGTATAGGGTGTTATATCAACATTTCTGACTGTGATGGAAGAGGGATTGTTATGATTGTATGAAATCTCCTGTCCGGGCTTTATCACTGTCTCCATACCACCTTTCGGCGTGAAACCAACAGACCCAGATACTAAGACGACAGTGCCCTGCTCACGGTCAGGACTGGATGTCTTCACATCAAACTCTGTACCATAAACCCGTACATCTCCTTGGGGGGTATGCACAATAAACGGTCGTTTCTGGTCTTTCGCGACAAAAAAGAAAGCCTCGCCAGAAAGTTCTACCTCACGAGTCTTTCCTTCGAAATGGACAGGATAGGTAAAGGCTGTATTATAATTAAGATGTACGCGCGTACCATCGTCGAGCGTCATCCAAAATTCTTTGTCATGACGGGTAACGAGCATCGCATCTCCTTTGATATCTTCTAAAGAAGGAACGAATGACGAAATGCCATCGTTTGTCTCGTAAGCATTATCCTGCGTATTCGCAAAGTTAGTTACCACGTATTCTCTGCCATTAATGGTTAAAATAGCTTCATTTCTCCCATTCAACTCCGACTGAGTTATCGCTGAGAGAACTTCCTTGGAGAGTGTAGGAGGGATTATCGTGGGACGTGATAGATACCAATAGCTTCCCATAACAACAAAAATGAGTATAGCTGCGGTTCTTAACCAAGGACGAAGTTTGTCAAAATATGACTTCTTCCGACTATGGAACCGTCTCCATGCAGCATCTTTATCAATAGAATGGAAAAGATGATACTTGTCCAATAAATCATCAGAATTCATCAGTTCCTCATAACGTTGCCTATTCTCATGGCTGCTGTTCAACCATGCTTCCAACTGTTGGTTATCATCCTCAGTAAAGTTACCACACAACAGATTTGACAAAATATCGTTAATATCCTTTTTCAGCATTTTTCTTTTTTTTACAATAGACGTAATGACCAGAAAAAAGTATGACAAAGAACTTTATTTTTATGACAAAGAACTTTATTTTTAGGTAATAATAATGCGGATGGCACAAGGCAAGTAAACGCACCTAATAAAAGACAGGTTGTACTTCAGGCCTGAGATGTTACTGTATCATCTGTAGTAATAAAAGCCATTGCGTATTATTCAATGCTTTCCGTAATGTTTCCATAGCCCGTTGTTTTTGTGTCTTTACACTGTTAATTGAGATGCTCATCAATTCGGCTATCTCCTTCACCTTTCTCTTTTCCATCGTTAGCAAAAGAACCTCACGCTGACGCTCTGGTAAACGATCGATAGCAGCAAAGAGTTGATTGTATATCTCTTCCTTGACGTAGCTGTTCTCTACATCAATCTCATTGACAGGAGGGTTTAACCTAATATATTTACTGGCTGCTTTCTGTTTCCGTTGGAGATCAAAAACATGGTTCCTGACAGCATTATAGAGATACACCCGAAGGGAGGGAACACTCGTAAACTCCGTCTTATTTTCCCATATTTGTGAAAAGACATCCTGCACAATGTCTTCGGCCATTGCTTGATCACTGATATAATTAAGTGCATACATGACCAAAGCCTGATAAAAGCGGTCGTAAGTTTGGTGGAACGAATCCTCACTCCACATCACTTGCTCTGACTTAATAATATACCGCTTATCTATTGACATATTATCACAAGAATTCCCTTCTCATGCGCAAAGGTATATATTTTTTTTGCAATACAAACAAATTAATAAGAAAAATCCCAGTTCGGGATAAGAAAGTTGTCAAAAAGTTGGTAATCTGAGATATTTTTTGTACCTTTATATCTGAATCCCAATCACTTATAAAGTTAAACAAAAGAATATACTCATGATTACCGACTACAAAATTACAGAAATCTTCTGTGCCGTGGATGAATTTTGCAAAGAATTTGATAAGGAAGTAGATAAAAAGTCCCTTATGTCGTCAGACGGTAAGCCTCGCCGTTACCGCAAGGCCTCTCTGTCGGACAGCGAGATTATGACCATCCTGATAGTGTTCCAGTTCGGTTCGTTCCGCTATTTCAAGCACTACTACCTGTTCTTCATCAAGCAGCATCTGAAGTCAGATTTCCCCAATGCCGTTTCGTACAACCGGTTCGTTGAGCTTCAGAGCCGCGTGTTCTTCCAGATGATGTTCTTCCTGAACCTCTCAGCCTTCGGACGTTGCTCATGCCCATGTGGGACAAAATCATGCTGCGTAAAAGGTGCATCATCGAGACCATCAATGACATGCTCAAAAATACGGCTCAACTCGTGCATTCAAGACACAGGTCGGTCAACAACTTCATCATGAACATGGTGGTTGCTCTGGCTGCATATTGCTTCTTCGACAATAAACCGCAGGCCCTTCAAGGATATTACATCGAAAACACCAAGCAACTTATGCTATTTTGACAACTCTTATCCCGAACTGGGGTATTTATATTACTTTCATCGTCTTATACCTTTGAATTATGAGTAATAATTCAAAGGTCATGTACCTATGACTCATCATTAGCTTTTGAAAGAATCTATAGCTTAGGGATTTAATCATTGAACACGGGCGGGAAACGAGATAATTTGTACATTTCCGCCCAAGATAAGATGGTCTGCTGACGCGCGTAATTATAGTCATTCATCCTTTTCAAAGTGGACTCAATTAATGAATTACATGACTCAATTAATATCTAATTACACGGTAATTATATGTTTTAAAAACATTCGCTGAATCGTTACTCTATTGCTGTTTTACGTTAAAATAACAAAAAATATTGTTCTTCCCGTGCAGTCTTTTTCTTCATCGTAGCACTTAATAAATAGAGACGTTATGTTTACGATGGAGATAACACGGCTGATAGAACGGTGCAGACAGGGGGATGCGGATGCTCTCGGAGAACTGTATAAGGCATACGCCCGGCATATGAGGGGCGTGTGCCGGCGTTATATCAGCGACGAGCAGACGGTGGAGGATGTGCTACACGACGCTTTCGTGATTATCTTTACTTCGTTCGACCGGCTGCGCGACGGAAGACGGGCAGAGGCTTGGATGACGGCCATCACAAGGAACGTGGCATCGAAATGCAAGGATCATCTGGAGGCAATGCCAATGGTTTCGCTTGACGAGACGAGCGAGGCAGAGCTGATTGCCACTGAGAACGAGGAAAAGGATGTGCGAGGTGTCCCACTGGGTGAGGTAGTGAGAATGATTGACCGACTGCCTGATGGCTACGGGCAGGTGTTCCGGTTGTCGGTGTTCGAAGGCATGACGCACAAGGAGATTGCCGACATGCTGGGCATAGAGCCCCATTCATCATCGTCGCAACTGGCACGGGCGAAGAAGATGCTCCGCAAGATGATACAACAGTATTGGGCTGCCATGCTTCTGCTGTTACTCATGCCCGTCACATTCTTTCTGTTCAGAAAAGGTGACACAGCGGTCAAAGAAGAGAAGCCAATTATGGCGAAACAGAAAGACATGCCGAAATCGCCAAAAGAATCTCCGACAGAACGGCCACAGGAACCTGTGATTGTCGCATTGTCCGTGCATCGTACAACAGTCATGGCAACTGAAGCCCTGCAATCGGTAACCGTCCGTGTGACAGATTCCATCACGGCTGACTCCTTATCAAACATGCTAGCTCAGGAGCAGATGATTCCAAACGCTACATCGACAGACACGACAAAGATTATTCGCAGGGTAGATCTGCCACATGACGATATCGCAGAGTTGTTCCCCGACAAGTCTGCCACAAATATCAATAACGGCAAGAAATGGTCGTTAGAACTGGCTTACGCAGGGCAGTTCGACGAGCAGAACCGTTATCATCA
>JAEEZP010000082.1 GCA_016291915.1 Prevotella sp.
AGCAACAAATTTTACAATGATGGCCAGGGACAATGAGATTATAGAAGGATTCCGCAGAGGAGACAGTTATTATTTCAGACAGGATTTCTATGAATATTGTCAGGCTGCCTATTATATCTTCGACAAGAAATATGAGTTGAGCAAGAAGGAGAATCTCGACTTCCTGTCGTTAGCACATCAGTATGCCATCTACCTGATGGAGCACGACTGGAAACCGCTGGAGGACCGTTCACCGACTGTCTCTCTCCGCACCTGGATGATCAACGGCTTCCGCTTCGTGGTGCTCGATGCCCTGAAGTGGTACCGACGGGAGTATGGCAGTATCACCTTCGATGACTACCTACGGACCTTCGACATGACGAGTGATCTGCGTCTGCAGTTCAACAGTATGATTGAGGATGTGTGCGACCATGCGCCACTGAATCGCAAAGACCGGATGATCATCCACATGATGCTCCTCCGGGGATTCAAAGGCACGGAGGTAGCACTACAGTTGGATATGACCCCGTCGGCCGTCTCACAGAGATACAAGAAACTGAAGGAGCAGTTCATCGTGCCTTATTTCAAGAAGTTCTTCGACATGGACCTGGACATGCCGGAGGTGATGGACGAGCGCGCTATCGTCTGTGCAGAGACGACAGAAACGGGGATTTTGTACACCACGGAAGCACCGATGGCTATCAACGAGATGGATTATTCAAAAATATCAGATATGGAAAAGAAACGTACAACACCGGAGTTTATCACCGAGCTCCAGCCAAACGAGATTTTCGTCTTTGGCAGTAACCTAAGAGGTATGCACGGCGGTGGTGCTGCCTATATCGCCTATCGTAAGTTCGGGGCTGTCATGGGACAGGGTGTCGGACTGCAGGGACAGAGTTATGCCATCCCTACGATGCAGGGTGGTGTGGAAACCATCAAACCGTATGTGGATGAGTTTATCGCCTTTGCCAAGGCTCATCAGAACATGACCTTCCTCGTAACAAGGATCGGTTGTGGCATCGCCGGTTTTACCGATGAGGAGATAGCTCCGCTCTTCGAAGAGGCTCGCAATATCGATAATATCGTTTTGCCGCCGGGATGGGGGTAAAGCATAGTTTAGAGTGTAGAGTTCATAGTGCATAGTTCATAGTTTTGAGTTATAACCGAACGCCTCGCCCCATAGGAATGGGGCATGGACGGAGCAGAGGTTCCAGAGTATAGACAAAAAGGGGTAAAATAATGTCATAATAGTGAATTATTCTGTAAGATCACCCTTTATGAGGATATTCTATACGATAGGACTAATGGTAAAAGAATAAATTTGCAAATGATTAATGAAATAATGGAAAAGGTAATCTATTTTGCCGGAGGATGTTTCTGGGGTACAGAACATTTCTTCAAACTGATCAACGGAGTGATAAAGACACAGGTGGGATATGCCAACGGTATCACAGAGGCCCCTACCTATCAAGAGGTTTGCACCAACACCACGCAGCATGCGGAAACGGTGATGGTAACCTACGATCCGGAAAAGATTCCACTGAGGTTCCTCCTGGAGATGTACTTCAAGGCTATCGACCCTACCCTGTTGAACCAACAAGGACATGATGTGGGTACGCAATACCGGACAGGCATCTACTATACCGACGAGGCTGATGTCCCAATTATCAAAGAGGTGTATCAGGAGGAACAGAAGAAATACAAGAAGAAGATGGTGACGGAGGTAGAACCGCTCAACTGCTTCTACACGGCAGAGGAATACCATCAGGATTATCTGGATAAGAACCCCGAAGGGTATTGTCATCTGCCGCTGGAGCTCTTCGAATTTGCTAAGAAGTTTAGGGTTTAGAGTTTTGAGATATGATAAAGAGAATTGCATCATTATTAACCTGTCTGCTGCTGGTGACATCAGCCATCCTTACATCTTGCAAGGGTAATGCGCAGCAGGAGAAGAAGAAGATCGCCATCGTCATCTCCACCATGAACAATCCGTGGTTTGTGGTGCTCGGACAGGCAGCACAACAGAAGGCGGAGTCGTTAGGCTATGAGACCACGATCTTCGACTCGCAGAACAACCCGTCGAAAGAGGCAGAGCATTTCGACAACATCATCTCCACCGGTTATGATGCCATTCTCTTCAACCCCACCGACACGGAGGGTTCCACGGTGAATGCCAAAGCCGCCATGCGCGCCGGCATCGATGTGTTCTGCATGGACAGAGAACTCAATGATCCTGCCGCCAGCGTCACACAGATATTGTCGGACAATTACTCCGGGTGCATCACCCTGGGACAATATTTCGTAGAGACGATGAAGGGGCAATATCCGAAGGGAGATATCAACTACGTGGAGATTCTCGGACTGGTGGGTGACAACAATACCTGGGCACGCTCCAAAGGATTCCACTCGGTGGTGGACTGCTTTGACAACTTCCACATGCTGGCACAGCAGACGGGGGAGTTCGACCAAAACAAAGCCATGGAGGTGATGGAGTCGATGATGCAGGCTCATCCCGACATTCAAGCGGTCTTCTGCGGTAATGACGCCATGGCGATGGGTGCCTATCAGGCAATCTTAGGTGCCGGCAAAACAGGAAAGATCAAGGTGTTCGGCTTCGACGGGGCCGACGATGCGGTGAACGCCATCCGTGAGGGGAAGGTAGAAGCCACGGGTATGCAGTTCCCGAAGACGATTGCTGAGACAGCTGCTACACTGGCATACAGACATGCCACCACCAAAGAGAAGCTGCCGCATAAGTTGCCGGTAGCCGTAGAACTGGTGACCCAGCAGAATGTGAGTAACTACGGTAATTTCGGACGAATCAAATAGGTGGGTATGAAGAGGAAAAATATCATCATCACAACAGCAACGGTCATCGCAACATTCATCGCCTTCTGGTGCGCTTTTTATACAGAACCGCTCAGTGAGCACCAACGGAAGATGAATGCCGGGGCTTTCGATACGGA
>JAEEZP010000083.1 GCA_016291915.1 Prevotella sp.
TCGGTGACCGTTTTACAGCCGTTATAGATACGATGCCACATATGTATATGAACAGTATCTTCACGGCCGGCACACGCGGGGAGTATAACATTCTCGGTAATCTCGGGTCACCACGACAGAACCGTATCTTTATCGACAGGCAACAGCCGTCACAGTTCTCGTTCATGGAGCCCTATGATTATTTCATCACGCCGGTAGAACAGTTTCATTTCACGAATACCCTGTCACCCATCACCAATATCTCTTTTAACACCTGCGGTAACCAGACCAATGGCGAAGACCATATCAAGGCTCTCTTTGCCGTAAACGCAGGGAAAAGGATCGGTATAGGGTTTAAGTTCGACTATCTCTATGGTCGGGGGTATTATCAAAACCAAGGCTCATCACACTTTAACTATACGATGTATGGTTCATATCTGGGAGATCACTACCAGGCTCATTTGCTGATGTCAACGAATCATCAGAAGGTTTCAGAGAATGGTGGTATCACCGATGACCGTTATGTCACCCATCCGGAGTTCTTTGAAGACGATTTCCGTACTGACGAGATACCTGTTGTCCTTAGCTCCAACTGGAATCGTAATGACAACCAGCATATCTTCCTCTCACATCGTTATAGTCTGGGATTCAACAGGAAAGTACCCATGACAGAAGAAGAGATCAAGGCCAAGAAATTCGCTATGGAGTCTCAAAAGCAGAACGAGGCGAGAAAGAAGATGGAAGAAGCACGGAAAAAGGCACGTGAGGAGGGCGAGGATTTCGATGAGAAAGCCTTCAATGAGAATGAAAAGAAGTTCGCTGGTCGTCCTGCTGATGCCAAGATCATGGGGGCAGAGCCTGTTGATACGACCAAGCAGGATAATAGCCATCGTATAGCTGTGGATGGGAAAGAAGCCGCCGACAGTCTTCTCGCCAAAGAGCAGAAAGTGGCAGAAGATACTTCGTGGCTGAAAAATGAATTCGTGCCGGTAACGAGTTTCATACATACCATGAAGTTTGATAATTACCGCAGGGTTTACCAAACCTATAACACCCCAGCAGACTATTATCTGGATACCTACGAGTTCGGAGATACTTTCCTGGGCGACAGTATCTACGATAATATGAGACATTACGAGTTGAAGAATACCTTTGCCATCTCTTTGTTGGAAGGATTCAACAAATGGGCGAAGGCCGGACTGAAAGCATTTATCACCTCGGATTTGCGTCATTTCACTATTCCGGACTCTATCGGCTCTGGGAGAATAGGATCCTGGAGAACCACCTATAATGAGCATAATATCAGTGTGGGAGGACAGCTCAGTAAGACTGAGGGAACCCTTTTGCATTACAATGCGAAGGCAGAGACATGGCTCACGGGTGAAGATGCCGGACAGATAAAGATTGACGGTTCTGCCGATCTTAACGTGAAGATCCTTGGCGATACAGCCCAACTGGCCGTAAAGGCTTATCTGTATCGGCTGAACCCTACCTTCTACCAGCGGCATTTCCACTCAAAACATGCCTGGTGGGATCAAGATCTGGAGAAAGAGACACGCAGTAGGTTGGAGGCAGCCCTCTCCTATCAGAAGACCCGTACGAAGATCCGGGTAGCTTTCGATGATATCAAGAACTACACGTATCTGTCGAATCAATATACCATTACGGATAAATACGGACGTGCCGGTAATAAGGTGGCTATCAACCAACATACCGGGAATCTCAGTCTGCTGACTCTTCAGTTGTCGCAGGATCTCACTTTAGGCCCCATTAACTGGGAGAGTGTTGTCACCTATCAGAAGAGTAGTAACACCTCGGTATTGCCGGTTCCCGATATCAATATCTATACGAACCTCTTCCTGCGATTCATGGTTGCGAAAGTATTACGTATAGACTTAGGCGCTGATGCGCGATATTTCACGAAATATCATGCTCCGGACTACAGTCCTTTGCTCGGACAGTTCGTCGTTCAAGATAATGGAGAGAACAATACAGATGTGGGTGGCTACCCCATCATCAATGTCTATGCGAACATGCATCTCAAGCACACCCGTTTCTTCGTCATGATGACACATGTGAATGCTGGTGACGGAGGTAACAGGTTCTTTGTTCCACATTATCCTTTAAACGGAATGATCCTGCGTCTAGGACTTTCCTGGAACTTCTTCAATTGAAAAAAGATTGTTTAAGATAACATAAAAGTAAAAATTAATCATGCCAAAGATATCCAAACGAGGAATAGAGATGCCAGCCTCTCCAATCAGAAAACTGGCTCCCTTGGCTGCTGATGCAAAGAAAAGAGGCATTAAGGTGTACCACCTGAATATCGGACAGCCAGACCTGCCCACCCCACAGGTAGCCCTTGATGCTATACGACAGTTGGATCGTTCCATTCTGGAATACTCTCCATCACAAGGATACCTGAGTTACAGGGAGAAACTGGTCAAGTACTACGAGAAATATGATATCCACGTAAATGCAGATGATATCATTATCACCTGCGGTGGTTCTGAGGCTGTTCTCTTTGCCTTCTTATCCTGTCTCAATCCCGGCGACGAGATCATTGTTCCAGAACCTGCCTATGCCAACTACATGGCATTTGCCATCTCTGCAGGGGCAACGATACGTACGATAGCGACAACGATAGAGGAAGGATTCTCACTTCCTAAGGTAGAGAAGTTTGAAGAACTCATCAATGAGCGTACACGTGCCATATTGATATGTAATCCCAATAATCCTACCGGTTATCTGTATACACGCAGGGAGATGAACCAGATACGTGACTTGGTGAAGAAATATGATCTTTACCTTTTCTCCGACGAGGTATATCGCGAGTATATCTACACTGGTTCTCCCTATATCAGTGCGTGTCATCTGGAAGGCATTGAAGAGAATGTGGTGCTTATCGACTCTGTCAGCAAGAGATACAGTGAATGTGGTATCCGCATTGGGGCACTGATCACCAAGAACAAAGCCGTCAGAGAGGCTGTGATGAAATTCTGTCAGGCAAGGTTATCCCCACCATTGGTTGGACAGGTGGCCGCTGAAGCATCGTTGGATACCCCTGAAGAATATATGCGTGATGTATATGATGAGTATGTGGAGCGCAGGAAATGTCTTATTGATGGTCTTAACCGTATTCCCGGTGTTTACTCCCCCATCCCCATGGGCGCTTTCTATACCGTGGCAAAATTGCCTGTCGATGACAGTGAGCGTTTCTGCCGATGGTGTCTGGAAGAATTCAGCTATGAGGGTGAGACAGTCATGATGGCCCCCGCCAGCGGTTTCTATACCACTCCCGGAGCCGGTATCAACCAGGTACGTATAGCCTATGTCCTGAAGAAAGAGGATCTCGTACGTGCCCTTTTTGTTTTAGAGAAAGCCCTCGAACAATACCCCGGTCGTGTGGAATAAATAAGAGTATATGAATTTTCCCCTATTCATAGCCAGAAAGATATACCAGGATCCGGGCGACAAACGAAAGGTCAGTCGTCCGGCCATTCAGATTGCAACCTTAGGTGTTGCGATAGGATTGGCTGTGATGGTTATCTCTGTCTGTGTGGTATTGGGATTCAAACACACTATACGTAATAAGGCTATCGGATTCGGCAGTCATATCAACGTAGGTAATTTTATGACACTCCAAGGTGGGGAGAACTACCCTATCGTGGTTAACGACAGTGTCATGAAGGTGATGGGGAAGATACAGGGAGTAAAACATGTTCAGCGTTATGCCAATACACAGGGTATTCTCAAAACCGATGATGAGTTTCTGGGGGTGAGCTTCAAAGGTATCGCTCAAGAATATGACACACTCTTTCTCCATGAGAATCTGGTGGAAGGGTCGATACCGGCATTCAGTGACAAGTCGGGTAAACAGAAGATTCTTATCTCAAAGATCATGTCCAACCAGTTGGGATTGCATACCGGCGACCGTGTCTTTGCCTATTTCTTCACGAGCGACAATGTCAGGGCACGCCGCTTTGAGATCAGTGGTGTTTACGAGACGAACCTTACCATGTTCGACAAAATCACCTGTTTCACCGATTTATATACGGCCGTAAAACTGAACGGATGGGAATCCGATCAGGTGAGTGGAGCTGAGGTGAAGGTTACTGATTTCAACAAGGTATATGATGTAGAAGATATCTTCATTGAGAAGATCAACCGGACAACCGACCATTACGGGGAGACCTACTCATCCGTCACCATACAAGAATCTAATCCGCAGATCTTCTCATGGCTGGAGCTCTTGGATGTCAACGTGTGGATTATCCTGGCCTTGATGGTATGTGTAGCAGGTATCACCATGATCAGCGGACTCCTTATCATCATTCTGGAAAGAACCAACATGATCGGTATTCTGAAAGCTCTTGGAGCAAAGAACGTTACCGTCAGACATACCTTCCTCTGGTTTGCTACTTTTATGATCGGTAAGGGACTGATCATCGGTAATATTCTTGGCATTGGAATTGTCCTTTTACAGAAGTACACAGGGCTTTTCAAGCTCGATGCCACCACCTATTACGTAAGTACTGTACCCGTGGAAATCAACATACCGCTCATCATACTTATCAATATAGCCACGTTGCTTATCAGTGTCTTTGTATTGATAGCGCCTAGCTATCTTATCTCACATATTCATCCTGCTAAATCCATGCGCTATGAATAACCGATATAGTTATTAATTGAACTTTTTTGGTTATTTTTTCCTTAATTAGCATTTTGTTCCTTTTTTTTATAAATTAATGCACAAATAATTTTGAAATGTGCAGACAATAATATATCTTTGCACAAATAATTTTGAAATGTGCAGAGCAACGTTACATATATGTTACGTTCTGCATTCATTAAAAGAATTCTGAATGAGTCAGACAGATACAAAAGGGCGCATACCTTCATTTAATTCCTATATTGAGAAAGTCATCGTTGACAATTGGGATAAGGATGCGCTCACAGACTACAAGGGAGCTACTCTCCAATTTAAAGACGTTGCACGGAAAATTGAGAAATTACATATTACCTTTGAAAACGGTAATATAAAACCCGGTGACAAGATAGCTATCTGCGGCCGTAACAGTTCGCATTGGGCTGTAGCATACCTTGCCACACTTACCTATGGGGCAGTAGCTGTTCCCATTCTCCATGAGTTTAATGCAGAACAGATTCATAACATCGTCAACCACAGTGAAGCAAAACTGCTTTTTGTGGGTGATGTGGTGGCAACGATGATCACCCCTGATGCCATGCCTGATCTGGAGGCGATTTTCTATCTTCCCGATTTCTCTCTGGTAGTATCACGCGCTGAGCAGATTACCTATGCTCGTGAACATCTCAATGAGTTGTATGGCAAGAAGTTTCCGAAGTATTTCCGTAAGGAACATGTCTCATACCGAATGGACGATCCGGAAGAACTGGCATTGATTAACTATACCAGTGGAACGACAGGCTTCTCCAAGGGCGTTATGCTCCCTTACCGTGCATTGTGGAGTAACCTCGATTTCTGTCTTACCTATCTGGGTGATAAACTGAAGAAAAACAGTAATATGCTCTGCATCTTGCCAATGGCACATATGTATGGCATGGCGGTAGAGTTTATCTTCCCATTCTGTCATGGACACCATATTTTCTTCCTTTCCCGACTGCCGTCACCTGCTGTCATTGCAGAGGCATTCACCGAGGTAAAACCGGCAGTTATCATCTCTGTGCCACTTATTATCGAGAAGATTATCCGTAAAAGGGTATTCCCAAAGATACAGACCAATACCATGCGTCTGCTCCTCAATATGCCATTGGTGAGCAAACGTATCAAGCAAAGAATCTCCGAGGAGGTGCTCAAAGCTTTCGGCGGCAATGCTTACGAGGTAATCATCGGTGGAGCAGCTTTCAACCAAGAGGTGGAAGAGT
Organism: Prevotella sp.; assembly: GCA_016291915.1. Lineage (GTDB taxonomy): Bacteria > Bacteroidota > Bacteroidia > Bacteroidales > Bacteroidaceae > Prevotella. Next base: position 5,887 of record JAEEZP010000083.1, read on the forward strand.
TCCTTACCGGCATCGAGTTCCCCGTTACCGTTGGTTATGGAACTACCGAATGTGCTCCTCTCATCTGTTACAGTGACTATCATGACTTCATCCCTGGCAGTTGCGGACGTCCTGTCTCCAACATGGAAGTAAAGATTCTCAGTAAGGATCCTGCCAATATCTCTGGTGAGATTGTTACCCGTGGTATGAATGTCATGCTGGGTTATTATAAGAATCCGGAGGCTACTAAAGAAGCCATTGATGAAGACGGATGGTATCATACAGGAGATATCGGCGTGATGGATGCCGAAGGAAATGTATTTATCAAAGGACGTATCAAGAACATGCTTCTCGGTTCGAGTGGACAGAATATCTATCCTGAGGAGATAGAAGATGCACTGAACTCCATGATGATGGTTACGGAGAGTGTCGTTGTACAGCGTAACGAGAAACTCACCGCTTTGGTTTATCCCGATTATGACGAAGCCAAGCAGATGGGTCTCGACCAGAACGACATTGTTGAGATCATGGAACAAAACCGTCAGAAGCTCAATACCACACTGCCAGCATATAGCAAGATTACAGCTATTGAATTGCGTGAAAGTGAGTTTGAGAAAACGCCGAAGAAGAGTATTAAACGATACCTTTATCAATAAATACCGATCTACAAACTGCGAAAAAAGTAAGATTACATATGAAAATACCGTGTTTCAACGAACTGATTGAAAAAAGCATCATCGACAATTGGGATCTTGATGCGATTACAGATTATAAGGGAGCAACACTGCAATACCATGATGTAGCACGTAAGATTGAGAAACTGCATATCATGTTTGAATGCAGCGGGGTTGAGAAAGGTGACAAGATCGCCTTGTGCGGAAGAAACAGTGCCAACTGGGCTGTAGCCTTCCTGGCTACGCTTACCTATGGGGCTGTGGCTGTGCCCATCCTCCATGAGTTCACCTCTGAGCAGGTACATAACATCGTCAACCACTGTGATGCCAAACTGCTCTTTGTCGGTGATGTGGTGGCTACAACCATCGATCCCACCATGATGCCTCATCTGGAGGGTATTATCTATATTCCCGACTACAGTCTGGTTATCTCACGTACTGACAAATTAACCTATGCCCGTGAGCATCTCAACGAGATGTATGGAAAACGCTTTCCGAAGTATTTCCGCAAGGAACATGTCCACTATTATAAAGAGTCTGACCCTAACGAACTGGCTCTCATCAACTATACCAGTGGAACAACCGGTTTCTCCAAGGGTGTGATGCTTCCCTACCGTGCATTGTGGAGTAATTTCGACTTTGCCTGCGATGCTATGGGAAAGAATGTCAAACGCGGGGATAATGTTATCAGTATCCTGCCTATGGCACATATGTATGGCATGGCATTCGAGTTCATCTACGAGTTCCTGCGTGGGTGTCATATCTTCTACCTCACGAGGGTGCCTTCTCCAGCCATCATCGCACAGGCATATGCCGACATCAAGCCGTCCATCATCATTGCTGTACCACTGGTCATTGAGAAGATTGTGAAAAAGAAGATTCTACCGAAGTTACAGACCCCACGCATGAAGATCTTATTTAACATGCCGGTGGTTAACAGAAAAGTAAAGCAGGCAGTTTACGAACAGGTATATCAGTCGTTCGGTGGAAAGATTTACGAGATTATCGTCGGTGGAGCAGCCTTCAACCAGGAAGTGGAAAGCTTCATGGAGAGCATAAACTTCCCACTGACCGTAGGCTATGGAGCTACGGAGTGTGCTCCTATCATCACCTACGCCAGTTGTGAGACCTTCGTTCCTGGCAGCTGTGGAAGAGCAGCCTTACACATGGAAGTGAAGATTGACAGTCATGATCCACAGAATGTTCCCGGTGAGATCCTTACCAGAGGACTCAACGTGATGCTCGGTTATTATAAGAATGAGGAAGAGACAGCCCGTACGCTCGATAAGGAAGGATGGTATCATACCGGTGACTTAGGAACGATGGATGAGAATGGTAACCTCTTTATCAAAGGTAGGATCAAGAACATGCTCTTAGGCCCGAGCGGACAAAATATCTACCCTGAGGAGATAGAAGACAAACTGAACTCTTTGGCTTTAGTTGTGGAGAGTATCGTCGTACAGCGTGACAACAAACTGATAGGATTGGTTTATCCCGATTATGATGAGGTACGTAATATCGGTTTGAGTCAAGAAGACTTGGAGAAGATCATGGAAGAGAACCGAACAACACTGAATGAGATGGTTCCAGCCTATTGTAAACTCTCTGCCATCCAGCTCTCTGAGAATGAGTTTGAGAAGACACCGAAGAAGAGTATCAAGCGTTATCTGTATGCTTGATGCTGGTCTATAGCTTAGGGTATATATAGATTTAGGGACAGGTATCTGATGTTTTGATACCTGTCCCTAATTATTTATACCTTATTATATTATAGTAATGCTGTTGAACGGACACGACTGAGCGTCTCGGGGGTCATCTGCAGATAACTGGCGATATAAACCAAAGGAGCCCTGAGGATTACCTGAGGCGTGAGTTTACACATGCGACGGTAACGGTTCTCTGCACTTTCGAAACGTACTAAGTCGGCATGTACCTGTGAGAGGATCAACGATTCCTCAAGAATCTTACGATACAAGATCTGGATATTCACATTATGTAAAGCCACCTCTTCCAGTTTCTTCTTCGGTAACTCGTAGATGACAGTAGTCTCCAAAGCCTCTATCTGCAAGGATGAAGGTACTTCCTTGAAAAGACTCTCAATACTCATCATGATCGTCCCTTCCACCGCCAGATATTCCGTCACCTCTTTCTTGTTCTTGTAATAAAACTCCCGTAACAGTCCTTTATGAATATAGATGATGCTTGTGCACACCTCACCTTCCTTCAAGACCATCTCCCCCTTACTGTATTTCTTAGGTACGAGAACGCTTTCCAGAATATCCAACTCATCATGAGTCATCGTACTATATCGCCGTGCCAACTCACGGGCGATATCTCGTGTTGTATACAATGGTTCTTTCATATTCCTCCTTATAAATCATTATTAGTCAAGTTTTAATACAGCTAAAAATGCCTTCTGCGGAACTTCCACATTTCCGATTTGTTTCATCCGCTTCTTTCCACGTTTTTGCTTTTCCAAGAGTTTTCGTTTACGGCTCACATCACCACCATAACACTTTGCTGTTACATCCTTACGTACTTGCTTCACCGTTTCACGGGCAATAATCTTTGCGCCAATAGCCGCCTGTATGGCAATGTCAAACTGTTGACGGGGAATCAGCTCCTTCAGTTTTTCACACATCCTCCTACCGAAGGTCACCGCATTGTCAACATGTGTCAGGGTGGACAGGGCATCCACGGGTTCGCCATTCAACAGGATATCCAACTTTATCAGTTTAGAAGGACGATAGCCGTCGATATGGTAATCGAAAGAAGCATATCCTTTACTGATGCTCTTCAACTTATCATAGAAATCGATGACGATCTCCCCGAGTGGTAACATAAAATGCAGTTCTACACGGTTTCCACTGACATACTCCTGATTGATGAGTTCTCCACGCTTATCGAGACACAGTTTCATGATCGGCCCTATAAAGGTAGATGCCGTGATGATACTGGCCCGGATATAGGGCTCCTCAATATGATCAATCATCGTTGGATCTGGCAATCCGGAAGGATTATGTACCTCCTTGCTGCCTCCCTGCTTGTCATAAACCATATAAGAAACGTTGGGCACTGTGGTGATCACATCCATATCAAACTCACGGTCAAGACGTTCCTGAACGATCTCCATATGTAACAGGCCGAGGAAACCACAACGGAATCCGAAACCTAAGGCTACGGAAGACTCCGGCTGAAAGGTCAGTGAAGCATCATTCAACTGCAGTTTTTCCAAAGAAGAGCGGAGGTTCTCGTAATCAGTAGGATCAATCGGATAAACACCGGCAAAAACCATCGGTTTGACTTCCTGGAAACCTTCAATGGCAGAACTACACGGACGGGCAATATGCGTGATGGTATCACCAACCTTCACCTCCCTCGACTCCTTGATACCACTGATGATATAACCCACATCACCGGTACGTAGTTCCTGACGAGGGATCATATCCATCTTCAGGACACCCACCTCATCGGCATCATATTCCATCCCCGTATTGAAGAACTTCACCTTATCACCCTTATGTATCACACCATTCACAATCTTGAAATAAGCAATGATACCGCGGAAAGAGTTAAACACGGAGTCGAAAATCAATGCCTGTAAAGGAGCTTCGGGATCACCCTTCGGACAAGGGATACGGTTGACGACAGCCTCGAGAATAGCAGGGACACCCTCTCCTGTCTTACCCGATGCGCGGATAATATCCGAGGGATCACATCCCAACAGATCCACGATCTCATCCTCTACCTCATCGGGCATAGCGCTGGGCATGTCTATCTTATTGATGACCGGGATAATCTCCAAATCATTATCTATAGCCAGATATAGATTACTGATGGTCTGTGCCTGCACACCTTGCGTTGCATCCACCACGAGCAAGGCTCCCTCACAAGCAGCTATACTACGGCTTACCTCATACGAGAAGTCAACATGCCCCGGAGTGTCAATAAGATTGAGAATATACTTCTCACCCTGATAGACATATTCCATCTGTATAGCATGACTCTTGATGGTGATGCCTCGTTCTTTCTCCAGATCCATGTCATCAAGCATCTGACCCTCTGTGATCTGTATCGTATTGGTATACTCCAAGAGTCGGTCAGCTATGGTCGACTTTCCATGGTCGATATGAGCAATAATACAAAAGTTCCTTATATTTTGCATGGTAGTTTCTTCAATAATCTACAAAATTACGAAAAAGTGAGCGAAATACCAAATTTATTTGCATTTTTCAAGTAAAAGTAGCTTCACACGCCGTGATATAGTAATGAAAAGAAGATTTTTCCGTAAATATTTCCTTTTTTTTAGATAATTACGCCAAAAAAAA
>JAEEZP010000084.1 GCA_016291915.1 Prevotella sp.
AATAGTATAATAAACAAAATGTATTTACGATAAACTGTCAATATCGTAGATCGTTTGTCTGTCGTGCCGCCTGAGGCGGCAAAAAGAAGATAAAATAAGAGGGATGACTATGAAAAACTTCAAGAAAGTATTGGTACTGCTCATGGCAGTAGCAATGATTTTTAGTATGGTGCCGAGCACGTCTTTTGCGTGGGCAGATACTGAAAACGCAGTGGATACCGGTGACGACAGTTCATCGGTTTTTGACGTTTCAGAGGAAAATGAGACGGAAGAGGAGAATGCTGATGCCCAGGCACAGAGTCAGACAGAACCAGTTCGTGCAGAGGGAGAATCCATAAATGGGCTTTCAGCTCAACTGGTTTCAGAAGGCTTGACAAATAATAATGGCAACATGGTCAAGGTAATGACAGAAGCTGCAGCCGGTCAGTTTGTCAAGTACAACATAGTATGGACTGTTAATGTGCCCAATGATAGTTATGGAGTAGGTGAACTTGAGATCAGATTGCCGAAGAGCATATTCTACCATTTTGTTCTCAATGAGGATGGCACGGTTAAAAGAGACGAATCAAACAACCCTATCAGGGAACTGGATCAAGATTCGAATAAGTATAAGACATACGAAGTGACCCTTTCGGGTAATTTCCCGTACAACATCACAGAAGATGGTGACGATCTGGTGCTCACCAACAATCAGGAAATAGCTAATATCCAGGCAATACACCAGTTCGATATATCGTATCGCATGACTCATGAGAGCTTTGATTATATGGACTATGAGAATCACGATACGGATATGGGAAGTTCTCCGGCACATACTTGTGAGAAGTGTGGTTCCAGACCGATGGAAGTGACAATTACTGACAAGGTGGCTGAAAAGGTGTACACTGCATCAGCTGACGAAGTTTACCTTGATACCAATGCAGTGATAACTCGAATTAATAAGAGTAAAGCTTCTAGTAGTCTCAGTAACTGGCCTGTATATGACTTTGGCCCCGCTGAAGAAAACAGTGAGAACTATTTATATGTCGTCTACTACGTGGATATTGAGATGAGGGGTGGCAGCCCGACTGAACGGTACGATATGGTCATTTCTGATATCCTCACAGATAATAGGGGTAACGGAGATGGAATTGTTGCCTATGTATCTTCTAGAAGCAATTCCTTTGGCGGTTGGAGTACCGGTACTGAAAGTGACCCGGTGATTTTCAGCACACCGCAACAAAACGTCACGATTTATGAAAACAATTGCACAGCTAAGTATTGGCGCTATAAAATTCTAGTCAGAACTGTAAAACCAACAACTACAGATGATTTTGAATCGCTTCATGTTGATCAGTCCAATTATGTTAAAGTTACAACTACAACATTTTGCGGCAGAGAAACATCATCGTTAAACGATAGTGCGACGTTTACAAAAGATTTTGAATATTCAAAACCTGAAGGTTCTTACATGGTAAGAAAGTTCGGAAACAGTAATTTTACAGTATATGCACCGCAGTCGCCATGGAATGCGTGCTCATATAAATTGACTGATTTCCAAAATGACCCGAATATGGAACTGGACGGCTTCAGATTCGCAGTTGATTTTTATGGTAAAGCACACCTTCTTACATTTGACGTTGATGATGTTAACGCCTATGACCACGTCGGCAAGAAAAAAGTAATGTGGGAGCTTTTGGATGACGGATCGAATGTTACATTAGAAGGCGCTCACCTGACTTCGGAGGATTACTATATTAAGAGCATTGTTGTAACTAACTCTTACATTAATCCCGGACATAATAATGCATCAAATGCTGATCAGCATTTTGATATTGGTACTGGTTCATGGGTGGGCTCTACCAAAGACATTGATTTTTATGATAACGATATAATCACTCTATATATTCAAAAGGGAGACAGCACAGAATGGGTCAAGGCCGCAGACATCAGATGCACTCAGGTGATTAGTCCCTCATCAACCCCGACTACCACATATTATCTTCCAAAGTACAGCCTTACTCCGGTTGACCCAGAAGTAACAGGTGATATCACCATTGAGGACGGTTATATAGGTATAAACGGTTTGTTTAGCCAAAGTGGCGCAACGATATCTTTTGCTGATAAGAGTATCACGGGATTCAGAATCACGAATGAGAACAAGCATACGAACTTTAATATGGCTTTGATGCCGGAGTATGTTCTCAGACACACCTCTCGTGTGGACAGCCTCATTGAAGGTAAAGATGAGATTGAATTGTACAATGAGGCAGATATGGCAGTGTATAAGTCTGACCCGAACAACACTGGCGCAACAGATGTTTATGAAAGAGTTTACTTGTTTAGTGAAGAAGCCCCAGCAAAAGATCAGGTAAACAGAAAGGCAACGGATGTCGCCCTTGGCGAGGAACGTACCCTCGAGGTGGACAAGGTATTCTATGAGGGGGCTAACAATGGCGAAAAAGAAGCATATGTTTCAACCTGGCAATTAAGTTCTTCAGTTTGGCACACAGGTGGTTTGGGATATACTTCGAGTGGACCGCAAGGAGTCAACGAAGCAGGACACGAACAACTGCACGGCGGTAAATTTTATGACCTTCTTCCCCAAGGAACCGGAGTTAATAAGGACAGTATTAAGGTATATAAAGTTATAAATGGTAAGCCCAGTTTCAAGGAAACTTTTGATGAATTCATGCATGGCTATGCCGACGAATACCTTCTTACCGTGGATAAGGACTATGAAGTTGACGTAACCTATGATGCAACTGCCAAGCAGTACATGTTTACCGTAGACATTTTTGAGGATTCGCTGGACAAATATACTGAAACACAGTATAAGCTAACTGGGTCATCATATAACAAAACAGTTTATCTGGACCCCGGATACACGGTGTACTTCGATACTGAGACAAGCTGGGCTTCAATGGATGAATATGGCAAGACCATAACCAATGCAGTCGGATATAAGACAGATGGCCTGCACCACATTACTTACAGTAACTATGACAGCAATGTTGGAGACAGTGAACTTGGCGATCTGTCAGATGAAGAAACATATAACGTGAACTATGGATATACTAAGGCCAAGATGGAATCCATGGTCGCTGCTGATGATGAAGGGCTTGACGCTTTTGATTTCGCATATGCATCCATAACCGTAGATTACAATACCTCAAGTGTAACCGGAGTAAATAAGCGAGTTCAGGGACAGAATGATACTTATCTGTCCAAAGAGACGGCTGTGGAACCTGGAAACACTTACAGATACAACCTTAATTATCAGAGTGGAGCTGTAAACAGGGTCGAAAACATAGTTCTCTATGATAGCATCGAGAATTACGGTGATGGGGATTGGAAAGGAACCTTTAAGGGATTTGATTTCTCCGACCTTCCGGATGGTGTGACACCGACAGTGTACTATACTACACAGGACGTTGATTTTGCACCATACGTATCGTCTGGTGTAGCGCCTTTAACTGACACCAGCCTCAACTGGCAGGAACTTACATCATCAACTGATCTTTCGACAGTCGGAAGTATCGCTGTCAGCATGGGGGATTATGTGATGGGCTCATATTCTTCCATTGTCGTATGGCTGGAGTTTGAAGCTCCGTCAGAGAATGATACAGACAAACCGTTACCGGTTGTAATGAACAATACATATGTTAGTTGTATTCAGAATGATTACGCGACCGTGTCACCGGGCAACTTCGTAACTGTCAAGCTGGAAGTCTTCGGAAATGTAAGGATCCAGAAAGTCGACGATTTCGGTGAGCCCATGGAGGGCGTCAAGTTCACCCTTACCGGAACAGATAAGTTCGGGCAGGACGTGAACCTTGAAGATACCACCAATGCCAGAGGATACGCAACTTTCTCAGATTTGGGCATAACAGGAGAAACAGGTTACACCCTGACAGAGGAAGTGCCTGACGGATATATTGCTGATAACTCGACCTGGACAGTGACCGTTGAAACAGACGGAACCACCAAGATAAACGGTGAAGCTGTTCCTGAGACGTACTACCAGATCGTGAACCATGAGGAGACCAGTGCTTTTGCAGACAAGAAGTGGCTGGGACTGGATGGAAAGACCGATCCCCCCGCAGGAGCAAGCGTTGAGTTCACACTCCTTGCTGATGGAGCAGAAACGGACTACAGCGTGACCCTTGACGGCACAGCTGATACTCCTGTGCCCACCACAGCAGGCGGATATGAGGCCAAACCCTGGAGGGCAAGCTTCGTACACCTTCCCAAGTACAAGACAGAGAACGGTCAGACCACAGAGATCGTCTACACTGTCAAGGAGACAGTCACATGGCCCACACATACTCCGTCTACGACAGAGGGTGTTGCAAGCGGTGAAGCCATCACGAATACAGAGATAGGCACAGAACTGTCTGTCACCAAGGCATGGAAGAATGCTGACGGCAGCACCACTGCACCCAATGGAGCGGAAGTGACCTTCACACTCTATGCAGACGGAACAGAGACGGACTATACTGTTACTCTTGATGGAACAGCAGATACCGCTGTTACCGGCACGGGCGGATATGAGAGTGAAGCCTGGAAGGCTAAATTCGTCAACCTGCCTAAGTACAAGATTGTGAACGGCAGAGCAGTGGAGATCAGATACACTGTTAAGGAAACCGGCACATGGCCCGGTTATGTCGTAAGCTACAACACGGGTGTTGTCGATGCGGTAATCGACTACGCAGTGGATGGCGGAACCATCACCAACGTACAGGAA
>JAEEZP010000085.1 GCA_016291915.1 Prevotella sp.
AGGGTGCCAAGGTGGCTTATAAGGTGGAGCGCAACAGGATCTATTTCTTCTCCAGGTTCCGTGATTATGATAACAACAGTCGAGGCACCATCTTGCAGGAAGAGACGGTCACTACCGGTGCTGACGGTACTTTCATGATGCGGGTTCCCCTCATGTTACCTTCTTATGAGAGTAAGAGTTTCTATTACTATCGTTTTAATATCACTGCCCAGGTAACCGATCAGGGTGGTGAGACACAGCATGGTGATTGTGTCTTACAGTTAGGCTCCCGTCCACGGATGATGTTTGTGGATATCCCGGAGCGTGTCCAGCGTGACAGCCTGAAGACGATTACCGTCAACGTGCTCAATGCCATGAGAGAGCCTGTCAACGAACAGGTGAAATACACGATAGCGTCGAAGAGTGACAGAAAGGTGTCGGCAAACGGTGTCGTCGATGCCAACAAACCGATAGACATCGCTTCATTACCAGTATTCAAGAACGGTATCCCCTCAGGTGCTTACCATTTGACAGCTGTCTGCGGTACAGATACCTTGACACAACGGTTCGTGGTCTTCGATATCAAAGACACCCGTCCTGCAACCGTCACCCATGATTGGTTCTACGTGAGCGATAACGAGTTCCCACGTGACGGCAGACCGGTTTATGTGCAGGTAGGCAGCAGCGATGCCGACACACATATATTATATACGGTAACAACCGGAAAGAAGGTCATCGATATGGGCCACCTGGATCTGAGTAATGAGGTGAAGACCTTCTCCTTTAATTATAAAGAGGAATATCAGGAGGGTATCAATGTGGCTGTATGCTGGGTGAAAGATACGGTGTTCTACCAGCATCATACGGTCATCAGTCGTCCGCTGCCGGAGAAGAAACTGCAGATGGAGTGGGGCACGTTCCGTGATAAACTGACACCCGGTCAGCAGGAGACATGGACACTGCGTGTCAAGCAGGCTGACGGTAAACCCGCCAAGGCACAGGTGATGGCCACCCTCTATGATAAGTCGCTCGAACAACTGAGGAAACACAGTTGGAGCTTTGACCACCGGATGCAACAGGATAAGCCCGAAACCAGATGGAGCATGGGATATATCTACAATATCAGTGATCTCGAACAACCGAAGCTGGAGCCTATAAAGGTGACGGAGATGCAGTATGACAGATTCTGCGAAAATGTCTTCAACCTCAGAGGATTGCGCGTGTATTATACACTTGACAGACGTATCGGTGGCAGAGGAGTAGCACTTACGGAAGGGGTGAGGGAAAGACCGGTTGCTGCAGTGATGGATGATACGCAGGGCGAACAGGCATCGGGTAACACCCAGGTACGTGAGAATCTGAATGAGACGGCCTTCTTCTATCCTACACTTGTCACCGATGCGAAAGGAATGGTGGCACTGAGGTTCACCCTCCCGGAGGCACTTACCACCTGGCGGTTCTTGGGTTTGGCACACGATAAGGATCTGAATACGGCATTGCTCGAGGATGAGGCTATCGCCAGCAAGACGGTCATGGTACAACCGAACATGCCGCGTTTCGTGCGACAGAATGACCAGGCAGCCATCGTATCACGGATCGTCAACACTTCCGCAAACACGGTGACAGGAACAGCCCTGTTGGAGTTGGTGGATCCAGCCACCGATCAGGTGGTGTTCTCCCAGAGACAACCTTATACCATCGCCCCCAACGGTTCTTCCACCGTCACCCATAATATCTCTTCACTGACACGTGATGGTAGGAGCACCATGGCAATCCGACCGCTCATCTGTCGTGTCGTGGCACAGGGTAAGGGTTACAGCGACGGAGAACAGCATTATCTGCCTATCCTCCCGGATGTGGAGCAGGTAGTTAACACCAAGGCAATCACCCAGCATCATCCCGGTGAGGTGAAGGTCGATTTGACAAAGCTCTTTGCAGGAAACCGTCCTACGGAAGGCATCCCATCCACCCTTACGGTGGAATATGCGGAGAATCCGGCATGGATGATGATACAGACACTGCCGGCCTTGGCAGCCGATCCTGCAGACAACGCCATCTCCGTAGCCGCCACCTGTTATGCTAACTCAGTGGCAGGGTGGTTGCTCAAGTCTTCACCGGTAATCGCCTCTACCGTTAAGGAATGGCAGAAGCAAAGTAACACAGAACAGAAGAAATCACTCGTCTCAGAGTTGGAGAAGAACGAACAACTGAAATCGCTCTTGCTCGACGAGACGCCTTGGGCCCTGGATGCAGCAGGGGAGAACGAGCGTATTCAGAACCTCTCCGATTATCTCGATGCAGAGATGCTGAACGGAAAGCTCAAGACCACGATGGAAAGACTGAAGAAGTTACAGCATCCGGATGGCGGATTCTCGTGGATGCCCGGTATGTACTCATCCATTTACACGACAGTAGCCGTGGCACATATGCTGGCCCGGCAGCAGGCGCTGACCGGAGGGGATAAGTCATTGAATGAGATGTATCATCAGGCTGTGGGTCATCTGGCTGAGGCAGCTGTCAAGGAGGTGGAGTATATGAAGACGTACGAGAAGGAAAAAGGTGTGAAATGCCATCCCTCTGAGTTCCTCATCGACTATCTCTATATGCTTGCCCTCACCAAGGCACCGGCAAGCGATCTCTCACGGTTTGTCGTGGAGCGACTGAAAGATATCACCGGCGACCTGACTATCTACGGAAAGGCAACGGCAGCAGTGGTGCTCGCCACCTACGGTGAGCGTGAGAAAGCCATCGAGTTCCTCGAGAGTATGATCGAGTATTCGGTATATACCGAGGAGATGGGGCGTTATTTCGATACGAAGAAAGCCTATAGCTCATGGTTCGACTATAAGATTCCTACCTCTGTGGCATGTATAGAAGCGATGAAGATGGTGGATGCGAAGGCCAACGAGAAGTATATCGAGGAGATGCAGCGCTGGCTGTTGCAGGAGAAACGGACACAGGCATGGGATACGCCGGTGAACACGGTGAATGCGGTGCATGCCTTCCTGAAAGACAACATTCAGTCGCTGAAACCTGTTGATGTGCCGACACAGATAAGCATCGACGGCAAACCACTCGCATTCTCAACACCGTCAGCAGGCATCGGTTATGTCAACACCTCGGTGGATGCTACCGATAAGAAGATGCTCAACGTCAGGAAAGCCTCGGAAGGTACCTCCTGGGGCGCTGTCTATGCACAGTTCTTCCAGCCCGTCGATGAGATAGAGGCATCACAGATGGGTATCTCCATACGTCGGGAGGTGGTGAGCATCAACGATAAGGCTGTCAGCGCATCATCGTCATCCGTCAAGGTGAAGGTGGGTGACCGTGTCAAGGTACGGTTGTCGATCGTCTCTGACCGTGACTACGACTTCGTGCAGATCATTGACAAACGGGCAGCATGTCTGGAGCCGGTCAACCAGCTCAGCGGTTATCGCAACGGTTGTTACGTATCGCCGACGGATCACTCCACTAACTACTTCTTTGATCAGTTGCGTAAAGGTAAGCACCAGATGGAGACGGAGTATTACGTGGACCGTGCAGGAACCTATCAGAGTGGCAGTGCTACCCTCCAATGTGTCTATGCACCCGCCTTCTCTGCCCGTGACAAGGCCCTCGTCTTTGAAGTGGGCAATTGATAAATGAAAATTGAATACAACACAGAGAGACAGAGATGCGGAGGTAATAATAAAAATCTCTGTACCTTTGTTACTCAGTGTTGGAAAAAATACTGCAATTTGTAGGGGTAGGGTTTATCCCTACCCGCCTCCCGGGCAGACATGAAGTCTGCCCCTACATGGATTCAATAGTAGACAGGAATGTCGCGATGCGAACCGAACGCCTCGTTTACTGAAAAATGTTAATCGTATAAATATGGAACAACGACAGTCAACTCCAAAAACAGAGAATAAAGGATCTTTTCAACGAGGATGCGGATGCTTCCTCGTGATGATAGGTACCCTCATCGCCGCTTTAGCCCTGCTGACGGTGGTGCTCAGTTTCGTGCTGGAAAAGGAAGGGGAAGATAAGAATACTGCCGAGTGGGAGCAGTATAACGCCAACCTTCCCGTGATCGACTCACTCTATGAGGCCGGTGTTCCTGACTCCATCATCCAGGAGCGTTACCCACAACCGAATATCCGTCAAGGCGGCTTCGCCGTCATCTTCGGCGGATTAATGGCGTTGCCCTTATTGATCCTTGCCGTCATCCTCCTGATCATCGGCATCGTACTACGCAAGAAATACCGACGAAACAAAGTCAATGATATAGCCGGGCCCTGATGCAGGAGAGTTTAGAGTTTAGGGTTTAGGGTTTAGAGTTTAGAGTTCATAGCCTCTTCTGATCTCCTCGTCAACTAAAAAATATGAAACAGACAGAAAGAATTACTCAGATGGAACAGCGGCTCGACAGATTATCGGTGGCTGTAATGGAATTATCGACAGCTCTCGATAAGTACGAAACGGCGCTGGAGGATAGAGATATCCTCAGTCAATACTATGGCAGCGAAGCGTGGAAGAAAGATTTTGCCGATGATGAAGCCGGACTGTTACCACGCGATCTGAAACGTGGTGTCCTCTCGGAAGACGGACTATGGAACGTTCTCTCCGACTGCCGTGAACTCAACATCCGCTTGTCGGAGCTGCTCACAAAAATCATTAAACAATTACCGGAGCAGTGAGCGCAGAGCCATGCTTGCATGAGCTATGCCAAGTCGCGACGGTAATCGCCGAAGGAAATAACCAATTACTCGTTGTCAACTGGTAGGGGCGTACTTTATGTGCGCCCGCCTCTTCCGGGTAGGGATAAACCCTACCCCTACATGTTTACAATATCATCGTAGGGGCAGACATGAAGTCTGCCCCTACAAGGATTAAATTGAAGACAGAAATAATGTGATGCTAATCGAACATCCCTCCCCATGCCTTGACTAGTAGGGGTAGGGTTTATCCCTACCCGCATCCCGGGCAGACATGAAGTCTGCCCCTACAAGGATTAAATTGTAGACAAAAATAATGCGATGCGAATCGAACATCCCGCCCCATGCCTATGGGGAGGGAACGAGGGAGGGGCAAACCTAAACTCTAAACCCTAAACTCTAAACCAAAATTGTTGCGATAGCGACAATTCCCTCTACAACCGTAAACGCTGTGGTCC
>JAEEZP010000086.1 GCA_016291915.1 Prevotella sp.
AAAAAGAACTTAGGTCAGCACTTCCTGACCGACCTGAATATCGCCAAGGCGATCGCCGACACGGTGGACGCCTGCCCGGACATCCCCGTGCTGGAAGTAGGACCGGGCATGGGCGTGATGACTCAGTACCTGGTGGAGAAACCCCGTCCGCTGAAGGTCGTGGAGATCGACCGTGAGAGCGTGCAGTACCTGAATGAGCATTTCCCCCGTTTGCGGGAGAATATCTTAGGAGAGGATTTCCTGCGGATGGACCTAAGGCAGGTTTTCGATGGTCAGCCCTTTGTCCTTACGGGTAATTATCCGTATGACATCTCCTCGCAGATCTTCTTCAAGATGCTCGATAACAAAGACCTGATACCTTGCTGTACGGGCATGATACAGCATGAGGTGGCCCAGCGGATGGCATCAGCACCCGGTAACAAAGCCTACGGTATCCTGAGTGTGCTGATACAGGCATGGTATCATGTGGATTATCTCTTTATGGTGGATGAACATGTCTTCAACCCGCCGCCAAAGGTGAAAAGCGCGGTGATACGCATGACGCGTAATGAGGTGACCGACTTAGGGTGTGATGAGGCACTCTTCAAGAGGGTGGTGAAGACCGTCTTCAACCAGCGGAGAAAGATGCTGCGCGTGAGCCTCAAACAATTGTTACCACCGGATTCCCCCTTCTTCACACAACAGGCCGCATTGCTCACCATGCGCCCCGAACAGCTCACCATCCCACAGTTCGTGGAACTGACCAATCTGATAGACGAGGAAATGAAAAGATGAATGTTTTAACAAGATCCGTTTAAACACATAGTTGTATGCAGGAAGAACTGACGATTGACATTCTTCGTCAGTGGAATGAGAAAACCGCTGATATGCTCTATAATGCTTATTATAGGGCTTTGGTGGTATTCTCCAAACAGATCGTTAAAGATGTGGATAATGCAGAGGATATTGTACAGGATGTCTTCTCTGCCTTGTGGGAAAAGAAGATTGCTTTTGAGAATCTGTCACAGTTTAGGGTGTATATGTATAATGCGGTAAGAAACCGCTCTCTCAGGCATATTGCAAATAACAAACACCTCCAGGTGAGTATTGACAATCCCGATGCATCATCCAATGAGTTTCATCTGCTGCCAACGGGTGAGGAGGATTTCTACAGCGAGGAGATCTACCGCCGGATGATACTTGCCATAGAGAGTCTGCCAGACCGTCAACGCAGTGTCTTCCTTTTAGCGATAGAAGGGAAGAAAAACAGTGAGATAGCAGAAGCCCTGCATATCAGTGAGGATACCGTAAAGACCCATCGCAAACGGGGTATGGCCACGCTGCGTGAAAAACTGTCAGACGATATGATGCTGTTGCTCACTATCTTAATGGCTTAACGAGGGTAATGTCCTTTTCACTTCCCTTTAACTTCCTTTTAACTCCCTTTCAAAAAAACTCCCCGTTCTGCCGAATTTGTAATTCGGCAGCAATGAGAAGCGAATTTGTAATTCGCACAAAATCACATGGATTGAATTTATGAATGCTATTGTATTTACAAATGATTTCTTTTTTATTTCCGTCCTTTTTTTTTTTTGAATTTTTTTGCAAACCATGTACCCACTTTTAAAAAAAATGGGTATAATCTACAAATCTTTTATCATCATGGAACAGAACAATATTAATATATTAGTAAGTAAATACCTGTTGGGAACGGCAACATCGGAAGAATTGTCGATGCTCGAACAGATTACAAAAGAATATCCACATATAGCTGAATTACTGGAAAAAATAAAAGAGGAAGACGGATTGTCAAAACACTATTCAGAATATATGGAGGTTGATAAAGACAAGGCATTATCTCATTTCAAGGAAAAGATGTATATCAACCGGGAAGTTATACCAACAGAAGAAACTACTCAGCGAAAGACTTCATTCTTTGTCCTTCATTCCTATCTGCTCATGATTGCCGCTGTCGTGCTCTGTCTCATAGCCGTAGGTGCTGGATGGTGGTATAAGGATTATACAAAGGTTACCCCACCTGAGATTGCACAGGAAGTAAGGAAGGCAATAGAGCAGAGTAAGGTGAGTGGTAAAAACATGGCAAGAGTAGAGACACTTTCCGACATTATCCAGGAAAAATCCATGGGAGACAACGAGTCACCCCAGCAGCTCGCCCAAGCTTATGAGATAATCCAGGAGAATTATAATCTGGAAGATCTCCGCCGTATCACCACCGTTCATGACAGGGAGTTCTGGGTGACGTTGGATGATGGTACGTTGGTACACCTTAATTATAATAGTAAGATTATCTATCCCGAGAAGTTCGGACGGAATCATAGAGAGGTCATTCTCGACGGCGAGGCTTATTTCATGGTTGCCAAGGACAGAAGTCGTAAGTTTATTGTGCACACACCCGACGGTGACGTCACTGTGCATGGTACAGAGTTCCATGTCAACACCCGTTGTAATGATCAGAACGCTGATGTGAACAAGGCATCCACGGAAGTTGTACTTGTCAAGGGTAGTGTCAGTGTTGCTTCCAACAGTAATGAACAGATGATGAGACCCGGTCAGATGGCTTCACTCAACGCCCAACGCTCAACCATCAATATCACAAACGTAGATACCGAGCCTTATGTGGCATGGAACCTGGGTGAGTTCTCTTTCCGTGAATGGACCATGGAAAAGGTGATGACCGTCATGGCACGTTGGTATAACCGTGAAGTGATC
>JAEEZP010000087.1 GCA_016291915.1 Prevotella sp.
ATTACGGATGTAGAAAGCTCCGTTGGCATCCTCGTCATAAACATAGTTGTTCTGGGGTTCACAACCGAAGGGATAAACATGATAGTCAGAACCATCCCACTGTATCTTATCGACACCCATCGAGGGGTGATCGGGATCGAGCATCTCAAACTTATGATACTCATTGCCTCCTTCGAATATCAAGTCTTTGTTGTGTAGCCATTGCAGACCGTTGGCCATGACATACTGAGCGGGGGTATTGATGACAGCAGTGTTCCAACGACCATTCTGTAAGACTACACTCTTGATTTGTTCGCGGGGCTCTGTGATCGTCATAGAACCGTAAGACAACTTCATGAATACTTGCTGGTGGCTTTTGTTGATATCGATATCTGTGTTAGATGATACTTCCATCATGATACCCATTCTGGGGTCTAAAACCATGAAATGGGCTACGAACACTTTCTCATTACCGTTGTTCTCGTCGAATACCGTAACACGATAGTTGCCACCCATCTTGATACGGCAACGTTCGTTGGGAATACAGAAAGAGTAGTGGGTGTACAAGACATTGGTATTGACCGATTCTATCTTGTCATCAATGGTGTTTCCATCGGCAAATCCTTCGATGAAATCGCTTGGAAAGAGTGCCTCAGATACTGTCCAGTCTGCATCACAGTGTTCTATAGTGTATGTAAGACGACGATATTCGTGGGTAAGGTCGTCAAAACCGATGTTGATAACCTCATCATCGTTTAGTTTGATGATGGGCATCAACAGCCATCGGTCTCCGGCCACGACCTGTAGGGTTGTGATATTCTGATCGAAGATCTCATCCTTCTGAGCAAAGATTGATAAAACATTGGGCAAAAGAATGAAAAGCAACAGGTATTTTTTCATGTTTTTTTGAAATATAACGTTTTGTACGAAAAAATATTGTAACTTTGCAGACCATATAAATAGAACAGTGATGGACGTTATCATAAAAGATAAGGATTTGAGAGACGCTTCCGAGAAGGGAATGGATGCTTTCGTAGAGTTGTTTGTAAATGCGATCAACGAAGCTATCGGGAATGAACTGACGATAGAGACGATGGCGTTGTTGAATGCCGACCAGATTACATTGCTGGCATATAACATCCTTCGGGAAGAGGTAATGGATGGTGGGTTTATACAACTCATCCATAACGGTTATGGGGAGTTCATCTTCAAGAATCCGTTTGCCAAGGCTGTAAGACAATGGGGACTGCGTGACCTGTCGAAACTTGTCTATAATGTCCATACCTTATATATAAAATATAAAGAAGAGATAGAACCGGATTGTTCGGATGAGGAGTTTATGGCTCTCTTTGAGAAATACCCTGACTTTGATGAAATGGACGATGAATTCGTGGAAAATGAAGAACAGTGGACACGTGACATCGCCTATTACATCGATGAGCATATTGACCGTTTCTGCAAAGTAGTTTAGGGTTAGTATCTAAACATAGTATCAGTATGAATAAGGAAGAACTAGAAATAAGAAAAAAAAGTCCGGTATCCATCAGGAACAAGAAAGCATCGTTTGAGTATTTCTTCATAGATACTTACACGGCCGGTATTGTGCTGACGGGTACGGAGATAAAGAGCATCCGACTCGGTAAGGCATCACTGGTGGATACTTACTGTTATATCACCAATGGAGAAATCTGGGTACGCGGGATGAGTATCTCTCCCTATTTCTATGGCTCGTATAATAACCATGAGTTGAAGCGTGACCGTAAACTGCTCTTGACAAAAAGGGAGATACACCAATTGCAAGAGGCTACCAAAGCCGTTGGATTCACCATTATCCCCACGTTGGTATTTATCGACAAAAAGGGTAGGGCGAAGGTAGATATTGTTTTGGCTAAAGGAAAGAAAGTGTTTGACAAGCGACAGACCCTGAAAGAGAAGGAAGATCGCCGAGAGATGGACAGGGTAAGGAAACATTTTTAAGTATAAATTGTGAAAACCATGATAAAAAAGAGAAGATGGAAACTTCTTACCGGTGTTGAACCGACAGAGATGGATCGTAAAATCATGTACTGGGAGAATAAAGGTAAAGAAGTGCCAACCCGTAAACTGATAAAAACACCGGAACAGATCGCTGGTATCCGTAAAGCTGGCGTGCTCAACACAGCTGTTCTGGATGAGGTAGCCGATAAGATCCATGAGGGAATGTCAACCCTTGAGATCGATCAGATCGTATATGACTATACTACCCGTCATGGTGGTATTCCCGCCCCTCTCAATTATGAGGGATTCCCTAAGAGTGTATGCACCAGTATCAATGAAGTGGTTTGTCACGGTATCCCCAAGGCTACAGATATCCTGGAGGAAGGAGATATCATCAATGTCGACTGTACCACCATCCTTGACGGGTTTTATGCTGACGCATCACGAATGTTCATCATAGGAAAGACCACTCCTGAGAAAGAACAGCTCGTGCGTGTGGCGAAGGAATGTCTGGAGATAGGTGCACAGGCTGCCGTTCCCTACTGTTTTGTAGGCGATATCGGTAATGCTATCCAGAAACATGCTGATAAGTATCACTATGGTGTTGTCCGTGATCTGTGCGGTCATGGGGTAGGTAATGAATTTCATGAAGAGCCTGATGTGATGCATTTCGGCAAGAAAGGCACGGGTATGCTGTTGGTGCCTGGTATGGTGTTTACCATCGAGCCAATGATTAATATGGGTAGTTGGAAGGTGTTCACCGATGCCGATGATCCCTACGGATGGGAAGTTATCTCATACGATGAGAAACCGAGTGCACAGTGGGAGCATACATTCTTAATGACTGAAGAGGGTTTGGAAATTCTAACCAGATAAGCATGCAAGATATATATATATTAGGTATAGAGAGCAGTTGTGATGATACGAGTGCGGCCGTGTTGAAAAACGGTGTGTTGCTGAGTAATGTCACAGCATCTCAGAAAGTTCATGAAGATTACGGTGGTGTGGTTCCTGAACTGGCTTCGAGAGCCCATCAACAGAATATCGTGCCGGTAGTTGACCAAGCCATCAAAAGAGCCGGTATAGAGAAAGAACAGCTGTCAGCCATTGCTTTCACCCGCGGGCCTGGTTTGATGGGATCACTGCTCGTTGGTGTCAGTTTTGCAAAGGGTTTGGCAAGAAGTTTGGAGATTCCTCTCATCGATGTTAACCACCTGCAAGGACATGTAATGGCACATTTTATAAAGGAGAGCGATGATGATAATAGTCATCCGCCATTCCCTTTTATCTGTCTGTTGGTGAGTGGTGGTAATTCCCAGATTATCAAGGTGAATGCCTATAATGACATGGAAGTGCTGGGACAAACCATCGATGATGCTGCCGGTGAGGCAATTGACAAGTGTTCAAAGGTGATGGGATTAGGATATCCCGGTGGTCCCATCATAGATAAGTTGGCCCGTCAGGGTAATCCCCATGCATACCAATTCTCAGAACCGCATATTCCCGGTTATGATTATAGTTTCAGTGGATTGAAGACTTCTTTCTTGTATAATCTGAGAGACTGGATAAAAGAAGATCCCGATTTCATCGAGCATCACAAGGAAGATCTGGCTGCCAGTCTGGAATATACTATCGTGGATATTCTGATGAAAAAACTCCGAATGGCTGTGAAAGACACCAAAATCAAGCATGTGGCAGTGGCTGGAGGTGTAAGTGCCAACAATGGCTTGCGTAATGCCTTTCATGACTATGCGAAGAGATATGGTTGGACCATCTATATCCCGAAATTCAGTTATACGACAGATAATGCTGCAATGATCGGTATAACCGGTTATTACAAATATCTCGATCATGAATTCTGTGATATTACGGAACCGGCCTTCTCAAAAGTTACTTTAGAGTGATGAGTATTCACTCGTCGCCTCGTTTACTTTTTTACTCGTCAATTAACAATACAAGATATGGATTTTGAAAATAAGGTTTTAAGTAAGGAAATCAGCAGGTTACTCTATGAACGTGGCTTTTCTTTAGGTACAGCAGAGAGTTGTACGGGTGGTCGTATTGCAGAAGCAATCATTGCAACACCCGGTTCGTCAAACTACTTCAAAGGAAGTGTGATCTCTTACGTGAATGAGATTAAGGAGAGTCTGTTGAATGTCGATCATCAGACATTAGAGGAGAAGACTGCCGTTTGTGAGGAAGTAGCCATTCAGATGGTGCAGGGTGCCTGTAAGATATTGAATGTTGACTTTGCCATCTCTGCCACAGGTATTGCCGGTCCTGGTGG
>JAEEZP010000088.1 GCA_016291915.1 Prevotella sp.
CAGCGCGCAGTATATCAACTACGGGACGATGAAGGAGATGGATGAGAACAATGTGCAGACGGGAGAGTTCTCTGCCAAGGATATCGCCCTCAACGGTACGTTCAGTTATCAGTTGGGAGAGCATCTCACGGGTGGTATCACTGCGAAGGTCATCAACTCGTACATCGGTCAGTTCAATGCCTTGGCCGTGGGTGTGGACATGGGACTGAACTACTACCTTCCGGAGAGTGAATGGTCGTTGTCGGCTGTGGTAAAGAACCTCGGTGGTGAGCTGGATGCCTACGAAGAGGAATACGCCAAGCTGCCCGTCGATGTGCAGGTGGGCATCAGCAAACGGTTGGTAGGCTCACCCCTACGGTTGTCGGCAGCCCTGGTGGATATGACACACTGGGATTACAAGTTCATCAATCACTTCGTGATCGGCATGGATATCATCTTCTCACCGCAGTTGTATATCGCTGCCGGCTACAACCTGCGGAGAGCCAATGAGATGAAGATCATCGATGTGGGGGAAGAGAAAGGGAGCAGCCATGGTGCCGGACTGTCGTTGGGTGCGGGCATTCTGCTCGACCGTTTCAAGCTCAACCTGTCGTACGGCAAATACCATGTCTCGAGTCATTCCCTGATGGTCAATGTAGCATATTCTTTATAAAACATATCGGAATGAAAAAGATTACAATAGCTATCGACGGACTGTCGTCGTGTGGAAAATCAACCATGGCAAAAGATCTTGCACGAAAGATCGGCTATGTATATGTAGATACCGGTGCGATGTACCGCGCCGTCACCCTTTATGCCATCCGCCATCAGTTGTTCGAGGGCACGGAGATCAATACCGAGGAGCTCGAGAGACAGATGGACGATATCCATATCTCCTTTAAGTTCAATGCGGAGACGAAGAAGCCCGACACCTACCTGAACGGAGAACTGGTGGAGAAAGAGATCAGGGGGATGGAGGTGAGCAACCTCGTATCACCCATCGCCACCATACCCTTTGTCAGGACCGCTATGGTGAGACAACAGCAGCAGATGGGCGAAGAGAAAGGTATCGTGATGGACGGCAGGGATATCGGCACCGTGGTATTCCCCGATGCAGAACTGAAGATCTTCGTGACGGCATCGGCAGAGGTACGTGCCCAGCGCCGCTACGATGAGTTGAAAGCCAAGGGTATGGAGGGTGACTATGAGGAGATCCTGAAGAACGTGCAGGAGCGCGACTATATCGACAGTCATCGTGAGGTTGCTCCCCTGCGTCCTGCTGATGATGCTATCCTCCTGGATAACAGTAACCTGACCATTGACGAGCAGAACGCGTGGGTGATGGAACAGTACCTGCGGGTGGTCAACTCTGCTGAATAAGGAAGTCGCGGCATTCCTCCATCAACCATTTCGGGGTGCTCGTAGCCCCACAGATACCGACGGTCTTCACTCCCTTGAGCCACGCTAACTGTATCTCATCGGCATCCTCGATGAGATAACTGTTAGGGTTGACGTTCTTACACTCATTATACAGCACCTTACCGTTACTGCTCTTCCGTCCGCAGACGAACAGCACCAGGTCGTGCTTCGCCGCAAAGGAGGTGATGTTGGAGATACGGTTGGCCACCTGTCGGCAGATCGTATCAAAGCGTTGGAAATGGGCCTCGGGGGAGATATGCTGCTGGATATACTCCACGATACGCTGAAACTCCTCCAACGACTTGGTGGTCTGGGAATAGAGATAGATATCCCGCGAGAAATCCAGTTGCATGACATCCTCCAGATGGGCTATCACGATGGCATGCCCCTCTGTCTGTCCTACCAGTCCGAGCACCTCTGCATGACCGGGTTTGCCGAAGATCACGATCTGTGCCTCGGGATGTGCCTGATACTGACTCTTGATCCTCTTCTGCAACTGGAGCACCACGGGACAGGTGGCGTCGATGATCTCTATGTGATTACGACGGGCTGTCTCATAGGTGACAGGAGGCTCCCCATGTGCCCGCAGCAGCACCTTCGTGTCACACAACGACTTCAGTTCTTCGTGATTGATCGTGACAAGACCGAGTTGTCGTAGTCGCTCGCACTCCATACCGTTATGCACGATATCACCCAGACAGTAGAGGGTATTGCCTTTCGACAATTCCTCTTCTGCCTTCCGTATGGCTGTTGTCACTCCGAAACAGAAGCCACTGCCTTGATCAATCTCTACCTGTATCACTTCTTTTTCAGTTCGTTGTAATAGATGGAAAGGAGGTCGGCAGCTGCCTTGAAGGAGGTCTTCTCACCCCGGAGCACCGACTGCTCTGCCGCCTTGATGCACTGCTCGATCAAAGGATTATGATAGAAAGAGTTACGGAGATTCTCGTTGATACTCTCGTACATCCAGTACTTACTCTGTTCGTTACGACGGTAGTCGAAATAACCGTTCTGCTTCACGAAGTCGAAATACTGATAGACCATATCCCATACCTCCTTGATACCGGTGCCGTAGAAACCACTGTAGCATAACACCTTGGGAGTCCATCCACTCTCCGGCATCGGGAAGAAATGCAGTGCGTTACGGAAATTGGTGGCTGCCATCTGACATTTCTCCACATTACTGCCGTCGCACTTGTTGATGATGATACCATCGGAAATCTCCATAATACCTCTCTTGATACCCTGCAGCTCATCACCGGTACCGGCCAACTGTATCAGCAGGAAGAAATCAACCATCGAATGGCAGGCTGTCTCACTCTGTCCCACACCGACGGTCTCCACAAAGATCTTGTCGAAGCCGGCAGCCTCACAGAGGATGATACACTCACGGGTCTTACGGGCCACACCACCGAGAGAGCCGGCCGTTGGTGAAGGACGGATAAATGCCTCACGGCGCTGTGACAGCCGTTCCATACGTGTCTTATCGCCCAGGATACTTCCCTTGGAGCGTTCTGAACTGGGGTCGATGGCAAGAACAGCCAGCTTACCGCCAAAACGGTCGAGCACGTGGATACCGAACTCATCAATACTCGTACTCTTTCCTGCACCGGGCACACCACTGATACCGATCCTCACCGAGTTACCGCTATAGGGAAGACACTTGTCGATGACCTCCTGCGCCTTACTGTAGTGATCGGGGTTAATACTCTCCACCAAGGTGACAGCCTGACTCAATACGGTGATGTCACCTTTCAGGATGCCCTCCACCATCTCACCGGTGGTATATTCATGGCGGCGGAAATGGCCCCGCTTCAGATAGGGGTTGATGATTGCCTGGGAAGAAACGCCCGCATTCACCTGCAAGCCTTTATATTCCTCACTGTTCTCTGGATGTTCCATGATACTACGATAAATAATTAATAGTTAATAGTTAACAATTAATAATTACTATTTAATTTTCAATTATCAATTATCAATTTTCAATTATCAATTAAACCATTACTTGGTATTGATATTGATGACGATCTTCGACTTCATGGGGTCGTTGGTGATCATCAGCACACGAGGTTTGGTACGTACCCTGCGCAGGGCCTTTGCCTCAGCGGTAATCTTCAGTTTTGCCTGCTCACCCGGTTGTAGTTTCGACTTATTCAGCGTGACGCTCAAGCCATTGGTGAACATCTGCAGACTGTTGATAGACAACTCACTACGTCCGATATTATCAATCAGGATCGTCTCACTCCTCTTCGACTTGCCGCCGAAGGAGATATCCACATCCTCCGTGGAGAGTTTGATCTGAGGTGCATTGGCGAGATCGGTCTCCGTCAGTTCTGTAAACGCCGGCAGCAAGACCACAGACACCGGCAGTTCTTTCTCCGCAGACACCTTATCACCGGGGAACATTCCCAGGTAGAGGGTGGTCTGTGTCAAACCGTAGTCACGCACATGCTTTGAGTCGAGCATCAGGGTCACCACACCGGTTCTGCCGGCAGCGATGTTCGTGGGTGAGACAGTAGCCTTCAGGTAGTTAGGCAGGTGCATCACCGTAGGACTGAGGGTCTTGTCGGAGGTGTTCATGACATGGATCTTCTTGACGGGCATCTCCCCTCTGTTCACATCATCGAACTCGATGTTATCGGCATCAGCCATGAGAGAACCGATCGAGAAATCATAGTTACCCTCATAATCGACAACCTCCTCCACGACGACACCGCGCATCGTCAGATAGAGCGGTTTCTCCGAATCGTTCGTGTAGAGTCCGATATCTTTCGAGAAATGTCCCATCATACGGGCATCGTAGGTGGCGTTCACCGCAAAATGATCACCGGCAGGGATCGCCTGCTTCGGATAGTCCACGGTGGTACAGCCGCAGCTGGTGCGCACATTACTGATGACCAGCGGACTGTTACCCGTATTCTGCAGTTCGAACTTCACCGTGACGGGTTGTTCGTAAGCCACATTACCACAATAGATCACATCATTCTTTACCTTTATCTTCTGGGCATACAGACCGAGAGATAAAGTTGTCAACACGACAAATATTGCTATTCTTTTTCTCATAATCATTCCTTTACGGTGAGTTTCTGACTCTTTGCCCGTCCGTAATACTCCGGACTGTATGCACACTGAACGGTGCAGGTACCTGTCTCGTAGTCACCCTTGCGGTCGATATAATAATCTGTTTCTATCACATGCGTACCCTTCGGTAGGATGTCGAAATAGTAATTCGTGGAGCAGTCCTTCGGGGAGATATAATAGCCCCAGTGATAACCACTCAGTTGGTTCACCGGCTCCAGACATGCTGCCCGTTTGTCAACCACCTGCACATAGTCGTAATCACGGTCGACAACGATCGTCAACCGTACCGTCACCTTATCCCCTACCGACAATGACTTACCCTGATGACGGATCTCCCGTTTCACGGAGATGCCTGAGACTGATGCCTCGATGGAGGATGTGGGTTGGAAGAACTGTGCATAGACAGCGCCCCATGAGGTGCCTTCGCTGCTCTTCTCCACCGTGAGCGACTGTGCGTCAGTATCTTTTATCCCGGTCTTCACATACCCTAACCCGGCAGTAGCCTTGGGTAAGTCGATCGTCTTACCGTCAACCTTCACCACAGACAATTCCTGTGTATTGAGCAATGATGCCCTGCCATTCAGGAAAGCATAGACCGCATCGACACTGTTGATGGGGGTATCCCAGCAGGTGGTGCGTTTCTCCTGCAACAACCAGCGGCGCATCTCATTGACCGTTATCTCATCCTCCGGAGTGACGATGTTCATCGCCTCGATGGCAGCTACCTGTGTCGGTATGCGGTAGTTACACCAGGAATAGCCGGCACGCGGTGTGTCATAGTAACGCCCCATCTCCTCGGTGAAGACGGAATACTCCTTGAGGCTCTGGATATACTCCTTGGCTTTCTTCTGTTGACCGTTCTTCTGGAAGACCACGGCCATCATTGCCTTGGAATAGAGTGTCTGTGTCTTCTTCTGTTTCTCCAGGTATGTGATGAGGTAGTTCACGGCATCTTTCTCCTGTGCCGTCATCGTCCGTCCGGATATCGCAAAGAGGTAAGCCCACTGGAGGGCATGGTAGTCGGAGATATATACCGGTTTGCCCTCTTTCTCCCGTTTGCGCATCTCCTTCACCTCTTTGATCACTATCTCACTGAGATAACGGAAGCCTTTGTCCACCATCGTCTCCGTCTCCTGATCATCACCGCAGAGGAGTCGTAAACGGGTGAAGAACATCATCACCTGGGCAGTCATCCGCGGAGAACCGTCCATGCCCTGCCACCAGGAGAAAGAACCGTCGCTATGCTGCAGTTTGCGGAGCAGTTCGATGGTACGCTGTCGCTGATACTGCAAGCTGTTCTCATCGAAGAAACGGATAAGGGATTCTTTCTGTGCCTGTTCACTCTTCGCATCCATCACCCACGGTGTCTCACTGAGCACCAGTGTTTTCAACGACTGGTCTTTCTCGAGACTGCTCATCAGGGATGTCTCCTCACCCTTCTCCTGCTTCCACAGATCGAAAGTCTTCTTGATGGCAGGCGACTGATCCAGGAGGAACTTACCCAGACTATTGGCATAGTAGGCAGCGCCCAGACTGACGGCATTATGCTCGATAGCATGACTGATGAAAGGCAGTGACTGCACCACCAGCCAAGCGGGATTGTTCGTATATTCGAGAGTCAACGTCGTCTGCAGTGCATCAGCAGGTATCAGCGACCGGAGATCCGCTTGGAAAACGCCCGGGGTGTGCTGTGTAAACGGAAGGGTATTCATCACCTTCTCCACATCTGTCAGCACCGGGAGATAATGCTGTTCACCATCGCTGAACCCATCGCCGGATGCCACTATCTTACAAATCAGGATATCATACACCTCTGTGGGGGAATAACTGAAGGTGGCTGCTGCCGTACCCTCTTTTTCCACGGAGAACGGCTGTGACTCCTCATGGATGATCTTTTCTGTCACGGGATCGATAAGCTGCATCTTCACGGTTCCTGAGACAGCATGATCAGAGGTGTTGAAGATACGTGTGGATATCGTGGCATGGTCACCCCTGCGGATGAAACGAGGGATATTCGGTTGTACCATCACCTCTTTCTTCGCCACTGTCTCCCCTTCGAGGAAACCGTAGTTCATCGTCTTATCATGCGCCAAGCCCAAGAATCGCCAGGAGGTGACACTCTCCGGCAAGGTGAAACGGATACTCACGGCACCCTTCTCATCGGTTGTCAGCGTGGGATAGAAGAAAGCCGTCTCATTCAGGTTCTCACGTACGACATCCGTGGTTTCCCTTTCTGCAGCCCCCTCTTCGTCAGAACCGGCAACATCCATCACCGCCACTTCCTTTTTCATCTCATCCATCGCCCCAATAGCCTGTGGAGCAGCCATCTTGACACTCATATTATTGTAGGCTACTGAAGCAGATTCTTCGAAGGCCATCACCTCATCTTCTTCCATGGAGGCTCCCACTTTCGCCATTCTCCTGACGGGTCTGGCACCACGCACCATCACCCCACCATAACCGAAAATGTTCCGTAAGATGGTGTTCCACTGGTCACGTGACAGATGGGAGAACAAGAGTTCTGAGACATTCAGGTATTTGAGCGGTTGCTGTCCGCCGATGCCGATACCATAGTTGTCACGGAAGATCCATCTCACACTCGGATAGTTCTGATAGAGCAGATCATCCACATTCCAATACAGACCCTTCAGTTGGTCAAGGCTCTTGTCATACATCGTAGCCATCATCCGTGCATCTGCCGGTTTGCCGTCGGGCGTCAGCACCTGCAGTGTCCACTCCTCTTTCTGTCCGGGAAGGAGCTGGTCACGGAAAGTGGTCCATGACAGTCGTAATCTCTTATCTGGCAAGGGTTTGCGGATGATATCGGAATGATTGTAACAAATGCCGTCCTTCACCCAGATATAGTTCAGGGCGATACCGGTGCCGTACTGCTCCTGGTATTTGAACACCCGTGTGCGGATAGCATCACTGAGGTTGAAGGAACCGCTCTCGAGCAAGGTGTTCCCCGCCACGATCGTATATAAGATATAGGTATCTTTCCTGGAAGAACCCACCTGTAAGGTAACGCCCTCCTTAGGGTCTCTCGGGAACTCATTACCGGTGAGATAATACCAATCGGGGGTGTCGATACAGGGTTTCTTGTCTATAAGACTGAACACCACAAAATCCTGTTTCATCGTCTCCCCATTACAGGTAGCCTCAAGGGTATGCTTGCCGGAAGACAGTTGTTTTCCATTCAGGGAGACAGGGGTGTTCGCATCCACCACGACAGCATTCTTCCCGTCGATCTTATAACTTACCTTTCCAGCCATATCATTGCCGGCAGCGTTCTTCAGTACGAAGGTCACATTCTGAAGGCTGTCTTTCAACTGTTTCTCGGGAACGGAGAAATAGAAGGAGAACGACTTCCTGCCGAGAGGCAGGCTCATCTCTCCCGCATGTGTCTCACCGGCAGCATCCGTCACATCGGCAACCGTGACAAAACGGTAGAAGGTATCGTCACCTTCTGGAATGACCATGGGAACACTGATCTCGAAGGCTCCCTGCTCATCGGTTGTCACCTCACCGGTACTCATCAACTGTTCCTGTGCGGCATTACTCCGCCACCAACACCAGAAAGCGCGTTTGCGGTTGACGGTATAACTCACCTTAGCGCCCTGCACGGGAACACCGGCATAACTCTTCGCATGACCTTTTATCTTTACACTGTCACCGGGATGATACTCACCCTCATACTTGTCGAACTCCACCTGGAAGGTAGGACGCTTATATTCCTCTACCTTAAAAAAGGTGGAACCACGGCCGATATTCGTCTGTAAATAGTAATTACCATTCAGACCGGCATTGGGCAATGTAAAGGAGGTGTTCGCGCTGCCAAACGCATCGGTTGTCAACTGTTCCTCTTTCACCACCTGGTGATTGGCATCACGCAGTGTCAGCGTGAACGATTGCCCGGGTAACACCTTCACCGTCTGTCCTTTCTGGGCATTCATCAGGATAGCCCCGACATAAACCGTCTGTCCGGGACGGTAGATGCTACGGTCGGTAAACAAGGACATACGGGTGACGTTACTTCTCGGCTCGGTATAACTGAACCCGCCATAGCAGTAGTTTTTCGGTGAAGCCTTGTCGGTAGCTGTATAGACATAGATTGTCTGTGGGGAGTATTGACCGTATTCATACACCACCTCCCCCTTGTCATTGGTCTCGAGCAATGCCGTGTTAGCCGGTGCGTTATAGCGTTTCTCCCGTTCCAGTTTCACCTTTGCCTTTGCCACCGGTTGTCCGGTAGTGGCATCGAGCACTGCCACACGTATCTTTTTTCCGGGCAGATATTGCTGGACGGAGAACAGATTGGAGACATTCAGGAGGAGATACTGCGGGGAGATATCCTTTCCCTCAGTCGCAAACTCCAGCAGATAGATACCAATAGGCAGCCCTTCTATTGTCAGGGAGTCTTTCAGGATGTCATAGTCATTGACAATCGTAAAGGATTTCTTCTGTTCCTTCGTACTGCCGGCAATGATCTTCTGTTTGAGTTTTTTCAAGTGTTCTTTGTCATACGGATTATATTCTTCCTCACCCGTGATGTTCAACTTAGAAACTCTCAGGGTGAGCGACGGGATGTTACGCACTTGCGGCAATTGTACTTTCGTTGGGATGTTGGGACGTTGCTGACTGAGCTCCAGCTGAGCGTGGAACATTGGTTGTATCAACTGCGCTCTCTCATTACGTAGCATGTTCATGCGCTTCCAGTTGCCCCACTCCAAGAGTGCCTTGTCGAGATATGCCATGCGCTCTGCCACACTCACATCCTCACATGCCGACATATAGTTGTAGCGCTCCATGGCCACCTCGGCACATACCGGCAGATCGTGGTATTTCGCGATCAGAGAATCCAATGAAGCAATATACTTACTGTCTTTGAAAAACTGATGGGCCGTGTAGCTTCGCCCCTGCCGTATCAACCGTAATGCCGTGATGAGCGTAGCCTCACTATTGCCTACCTGCAGGTAATAGTCATACAGGGTCTGGTAATCTTCCGCTTCAAAGCCCAAGACACTCAACAAGTCGTGATTGAAATACTTACTATCGACGCCTTTTTCGATCATCGGCTCAAAGGCAGATGCCTGATGAGAGGCCAACATCTTAGGATCAGCCAGTGAACGGGCGAAATACTGTTTTGACAACGTTTCCCGATCGTCAATATTCGGGATGTGCGACTTGTAGATATTCCCCAGCACACTGCAATAGACCGCAGCCATGGCAGGATCGGTCTTTTCCGTCTTTGTGATTTTCTCATCGAGTTTTGCGATTGCCGGCATCAAGGAATCAGGACTGATATATGCCTGTACGAAGGCATTCGTGAGTTCTGCCTTCAACAGTTGTCCGTATGCTTTCTCATTGGTAGCCTTGCTGATAATACGCTGCAGCACCTGCATCTCTGTCTGTGGCAAGTCCTTCTCAACAGCTTCGTCAACCTGTTTCCAGAGACTGTCGTATGATTGTGCGTTTACGAGCAAAGGCATGATCAAAAGAATCTGTATAAGTAGGGTTTTAAATATTCTCATAACTCTGATTGTATCTTATTATATAAGATAAAGGCAAAGGTAATGAAAATCTTGCATCCGACAAAACATATTTTACTTTTATTAGAGAAGGTAAGTAACTTTAAACAAGACTATACATTTGTTTTCATAAAAAATGTGTATCTTCGCAGTCGTAAGTTTAAAGAAAAGAATGATATGAAAGTTGGAGACAAAGCACCGGAAGTCTTAGGAAGAGACGAGAACGGTAATGAGGTGAAGTTGAGTGATTATAAAGGAAAGAAACTCGTATTGTATTTCTATCCGAAAGACAATACGAGTGGTTGCACGGCCGAGGCTTGTTCTATCCGTGACAATTACGAACGTTTGCAGGCTGAAGGGTTTGAGGTATTGGGAGTGAGTGTGCAGGATGAGAACTCTCACAAGAAATTCATCGAGAAGCAGCAGCTCCCCTTCCATCTGATTGCCGATACGGAGAAGACCCTGAACGAAGCTTTCGGGGTATGGGCAGAGAAATCGATGTATGGCAGGAAATATTTCGGAACGCTCCGCACCACCTTCATCATCGATGAGAATGGTGTCATTGAAAGGATTATCCTACCCAAAGAGATAAAGACGAAGATCCACGGTGAGCAGATCCTCGCCAAATAATCCTACTCTTCTTCGGGCATTTCTATTTCCTTGATGATTGCTTTACCGTCGCGTTTCAGTTCTTCGGTAAAGTCATCCACCATACGCATCTGCTTGGGGATATCTATCCGTTGCGGACAGGCTGGAGAGCATTGTCCGCACTGTATGCAATGGCTGGCTTGTCGCAGTTTCGGTACACTCCTGTCGTAACCGATCAGGAAAGCTCTTCTCTGCTTGCGATACTCCGGTGACTGGTTGTCTTTCGGCAGGTTTCCCTCCTTGATACATTTATTATAATGTGAGAAGATGGCGGGGATATCGATCCCGTAGGGACACGGCATACAGTAGTTACACTCATTACAGGGAATCGTCTTCAGGTCGTAGATATCCTTGGCGATGTCCATCAGGAAGGTATTCTCCTCGTCGGTGATCGGTTCAAGGGGAGAATAGGTCCAAATATTCTCCTGCAGATGCTCCATGAATTTCATGCCGCTGAGTACGGTAAGCACTCCCTTGGGTGTTCCGGCATATCGGAAAGCCCATGATGCCACACTGTCTTCGGGCCGCTGACGTTTCATCTTCTCCACCACAGGATCAGGTACATTCGACAGTCGTCCTCCTAACAGCGGTTCCATGATCACGGCGGGAATCCCTCGTTTCTCAAGCTCTGCATAAAGATAGGAAGCGTCGGTATTCCGATCGTTGATCTCATCGGCATAGTCCCAGTCGAGATAGTTCAGCTCTATCTGGGCGAAGTCCCAGTGATATTTCCCCTCATCATGCCATTGCAGGAGCATGTCGAAAATCTCTATGTCACCATGATAGGAGAAACCGAGGTTACGGATCCTTCCTTTTTTCTTCTGTTCTACCAGCCAATCAAGAATACCATTTTCCATAAAACGGATATTGAAGGTTTCTTCAGCATCCTCCCCGCCACCGATACCATGCAGGAGCATATAATCGATATAGTCAACCTGCAGGTATTTCAACGAATTCTCAAACATCTCGATACTCGCGGCACGTGACTGTGTCTCGGGAGAGAAATTGCTCATCTTCGTGGCAACATAATACTTGTCACGGGGATGGCGATGCAGGGCATTGCCCGAAACGATCTCACATTCTCCACGACAATAAGCCGGTGACATATCGAAGTAGTTGACACCATGCGCAATGGCATAATCGACAAGCTTATTCGTCATTTCCTGGTCAAGATGCGCCTCAGGGTTCTCAGAATAGGTGACACCACCTTCCAGCGGCAGTCGCATCATGCCATATCCTAACAATGACACCTTATCACCGGTATTAGGATTTACACGATATTCCATCTTGTCTGTGGGAGGCTCCTGCAACTTCGCCGTGGTCTGCTGCGCCTTATTGTTACATGCTGCTGTCAGCAACGCGGAGGAGGCTACTGTGCCACCGCCGAACAAACCGAGAAATTGTCTTCTGTTTATCTTTTTCATGATTCAGCTAATTCAAAAATTACAATGTCTTATGTACCTCATGACCCTCCACGTAGATAGCAGAGAACGGACGTGCCGGACACAGGTTCTCACAGGCACCACAACCGATGCAGCGTGCCTCGTTGACAGTGGGTATCATTACCGATTCTTCATCATTCTCATCCAGAGGAACCATCATGATAGCACCTACCGGGCAGTGACGCTCACAGTTGCCACATTCCACCCCGTCGGTGACAGGGATACAGTTTTTCTTCACCCAGACAGCATGTCCGATCTGGGTACTGCTCTTCTCTTCCAAAGGCAACAGACGGATAGCACCCGTAGGACAAACCTCCGAACAGCGGTTACACTCTATACAGCAGTATCCTCGTTCATAACTCATCTCCGGCTGCATCAGGTGAAGAAGATCAGTAGATGGGCGCAGCACCTCATTGGGACACTGTGAAACACACAATTGACAACCGGTACACTTGCTGGCCATATTCTTAGCACTACGGGAACCGGGAGGGGTCAGACGGGTGTTACGCTCAGGAGCTATCTTATCTTCTATCTTTGCCAATCCTCCGTCAACCTTCTTCTTCTCCTGTGCCCACAAAGCGGTGGCAGATACCATGGTAGCACCTAAGAGGAAATTACGACGGGCATTATCCACAGGTGTTTCCTCCTTTGCAGTGGATTTCTTCACTTTCTTCGGATGCACATAGTGGAGGGCATCGAAATTACATTGCTGCAAGCAGTTTCCACAAACCACACAACGGCTGTAATCCACCTGATGATTCTTATAGTCGATGCAGGCAGCCTTACAGTTACGGGAACACTTACCACAGTTCTTACACTTATCCTCA
>JAEEZP010000089.1 GCA_016291915.1 Prevotella sp.
GTGTAAGGTAATTGTTTACCGAGGAGTGAGAGCTCACTCTCTGGCACGTAGGGGATGATCTCTTGATTAATAAAAAGTACTTTCTTTGCTGCCATGACGTAATATATATTGTAATCAAATAGGTTGCAAAGGTACAAAAAATAATTGATAAAAGGAATAGATTTTGTTTAATTTAGGGATTGTTGGGTAATTATTCGTAAAAATTAATGTAAAATAATAATGGACTTATCCAATATTATAGACAAGTCCATCATTATTAAGATTTATAAAGATTTATTCAATAACAACGAGTGGAGTATCTTCCATCACACTGTCACCGGCCTTTACCAATACGGCAGTCACCTTACCACTTCTTTCAGCATCGAGGTTATTAGCCATCTTCATAGCTTCCAATACGACGACGGTATCACCGGCGTTCACGGTATCACCGACAGCTACCTTCACTTCTACAACCACACCTGGCAGTGGAGCTTTCAGTGCATTCTCAGTGTTTACCGGTCCTGCGGAAGCACCCTCGTCAGCTGATTCCTGCTGTTTTGCAGCGGCTGGATTAACCACAACCTTCTTCTTCTCAGGTTCTGGCTCATTCTCCATCTCTACCTGGAAGTCCTCACCGTTGACGGTAACATTGGCGATGTTCTCTACGATGTCACCAATCTGAACAGTATATTCTGTTCCGTTGATTTTATACTTGTATTCTTTCATACTTTTTTTATTATTAAGGATGGGCAGTCATCGTCAACATACGTGAAGACCAATCTGAATGATGCTCTTTGATTGTGATGATGCCAGTCTCTTTATCGTGTACGTTATTACCCTGATACTCATGCATGGCAAGAGCTATGGCTGCATACACTTCGTTATTTGATTTTCCCATATTTGATTGATAATGGTTATATGGGGCCCGGATGAGCCGGAGCCCCAACCCCTTTGTTGTTTACATTGGAATATTACCGTGTTTCTTAGCGGGCAGACTCTCACGCTTGGTAGCAAGCTGAGCGAGTGCACGACAGATACGGAAACGAGTGTTACGCGGTTCAATCACGTCGTCGATATAACCATACTTAGCAGCCTGATAAGGATTCTGGAAGAGCTCGATATACTCTTCTTCCTTCTCTGCCAGATAAGCCTTCGGATCCTCTGCGTCCTTAGCCTGCTTAGCATAAAGAACGGCAACAGCTCCTGATGCACCCATCACGGCGATCTCAGCGTTTGGCCATGCATAGTTGATATCAGTACGCAACTGCTTACATCCCATCACGATATGTGATCCACCATAACTCTTACGGAGGGTAACGGTAACCTTTGGAACGGTAGCCTCACCGAAAGCATAGAGCAGCTGTGCTCCGTGCAGGATGACAGCATTGTACTCCTGACCTGTTCCTGGGAGGAATCCCGGAACGTCAACCAATGTAACGATAGGAATATTGAAAGCATCGCAGAAACGAACGAAGCGTGCACCCTTACGGCTGGCGTTCACATCAAGCACACCTGCATAGGCTGCTGGCTGGTTGGCAACGATACCGACACTCTGGCCGTTGAAACGTGCGAAACCAACGATGATGTTCTTAGCGAACTTAGGCTGTACCTCGAAGAACTCTCCGTTATCGGTGATAGCGCTGATCACCTTGTACATGTCGTATGCCTTGTTAGGATCGTCCGGCAGAATCTCATTCAGAGAGTCAGCAACACGGTTGATCGGGTCGGTACATTCCTTACGCGGAGTCTCCTCCATGTTGTTCTGCGGAATATAGCTGATCAAAGTCTTGATCATCTCGATAGCCTCTTCCTCTGTCTTGGCTGTGAAGTGGGTAACACCACTCTTTGATGCATGTACGGATGCACCACCGAGCTGCTCCTGGTTCACATCCTCACCGGTAACGGTCTTTACCACCTTCGGACCAGTCAGGAACATATAGGAAGTGTTCTCCATCATCAAGGTGAAGTCGGTAAGGGCTGGTGAATAAACAGCTCCACCGGCACATGGACCGAAGATACCGGAGATCTGTGGGATAACACCTGATGCGAGGATGTTACGCTCGAAGATCTCTGCATATCCTGCCAAAGCGTTGACAGCTTCCTGAATACGTGCACCTCCTGAGTCGTTGATACCGATAACCGGGGCACCCATCTTCATACCCAGATCCATTACCTTGCAGATCTTCTCTGCCATGGTCTCTGACAGAGAACCACCGTTAACGGTAAAGTCCTGTGCGAAAACATATACCAGACGACCGTCGATCGTTCCTGAACCGGCTACGACACCATCACCGAGGTATTGTTTCTTCTCCATACCGAAGTTATGACAACGGTGAAGCTTGAACATGTCAACTTCTTCGAAACTGCCTTCATCCAGCAGCATGTCTATACGTTCGCGAGCTGTATATTTGCCACGGGCATGCTGTTTCTCGATGGCTTTCTCACCACCACCTAAACGAGCTTGCTCGCGTTTTGCGATGAGCTCTTTGATCTTTTCTACTTGCTTGCTCATTTGTTTTATTTTAATTATGATATTTGCATGAGTTAGAATGACTTCCCAGGATATTAGTGCTCACAGAGCTCTGTAAGGATGCCACAGGTTGATTTCGGATGCAAGAATGCAATATTCAGATTCTCAGCGCCCTTGCGAGGAGCCTTGTCGATCAGACGGATACCTTTACCGTCGCACTCTGCCAATGCATTGGCAACACCATCCTCAATGCAGAAAGCTACGTGGTGAACACCCTTGTTGCCTTTATCCAGCCATTTCTGAATAGTGCTCTCGGGAGATGTCGGCTCAAGAAGCTCTAACTTTACTTCTCCACACTTTAAGAAAGCAGTCTTTACTTTCTGGTCTTCTACTACCTCTACTGCATAACACTCAAGGCCCAATACTTCTTTGAAGTATGGCAGCGCTTCTTCAATGCTCTGAACTGCGATGCCTAAATGCTCAATATGAGAAATTTTCATAATGTTTAATAAAATAGTTGTTATTAAGTTTTATAATGCTGCAAAGATACTGCTTTTTTCTTATACAACAACAAAAATATGCTTAAAATATTCAAAACTCGAGGATAAACTTTGCATTTATCTGTCGGCCAGTTAAATAATTGGGTACAGCATATTGATGATTAGTCACGTCGGTGATCCAATAATAGGAGTTCACATTGTTGATTCCTAACAGGTTAAGACCGTCAACACCCAGCCACAGGTTACGGATAGCCGACTTCTTCTCCTTTTTCTCATTGTTGATGACACGGTAGCTCATACCGATGTCAACACGCCGGTAGGCAGGGGCCCGGAAGGGCGTGGAGTCAAGACTACGGTGGGGAGCACCGAAAGGTAAACCGTCGGCGTATGCCAGTCGGAGGGACATCTTCCATCTGTCGGTCTTCGGGAAGTAGTCCGTGAAGAAAAGATTGACGGCATAACGCTGGTCGGTAGGCAGGGGCGTCTTTTTCCCATTGATATTGATCCGTGTGTCCATCAGTGAGAATGTCAGCCAGGAGTCGGTGCCCGGCACGAACTCTCCGTAGAGTTTGAAGTCTATTCCCATTGCATGACCGCTGCATTGTTGACTGGCATCATAGACAATCTTCACATTGTTGACACTATAGGGCACGAGATTACTCAGTGCTTTATAGTATGCTTCAGCCGAGAAACGGAAGGGCCTGTTAGCCATCTTAAACCGATAATCCGTACCTAAAATGAACTGCAACGACCGTTGACTCTTGATCTTATTGTTGAGCGTGGCATAGGTGATGCCGTTGACTGTTGATGTGTCGCGTAACTCCTTGAAGAATGGAGCTTGATAATAGATGCCGGTAGCCACGCGGAAGGTCAGATCCTGATTGAAGGAAGGGACGACGGATAAGGATATTCTCGGACTGAGGATACTTTCTCTGTTGAAATTCCAATGACTGAAACGTATGCCGTAATTCAGGGTATAGAATGTCTGTTCATCGTTGCCGGTAAACTTGTAGGTATCCTGTGCATATACCTCTATTCTATTGGCATCCATCTTGTTACGGGCGTTGAGGGAGTAGATCATGAAGAGATCTTTCCCGGTATGGGGAACCACGTATCCGCTGGAGTCGCGCATCTCATATTCCCGTGTGGCCTCCTCGATATGTTCTATCTTATACGTGGCGGCTAACTGTATCTGGTGTTGTCTCGTCTTATGATGGAAGAGCACCTTAAAACTCTCCACATCAGCCTTCAGATAGTTACGGGCATGTTCCATGTATGTGCCCACTCCCAGTTGTTCACTCGTCTCAGTCTGTGTCAGCCAATACTGTCCTTGAATATCATATTTCTCCTGTTCGTTGGTGGAGTAGGCAGAGGCTATCAGTGACAGATAGGTGTTCTTGTTCTCTTGCAGATAACGGGTGAGGTTGAAGGTTCCGAAATATGTCCGGAAGAGATCTTTCTCCTGTCCGTCGAAATACACTTTGAAAGCCTTCACATTCTCCAACGTTCCAAATCTTGTCTCCCGGTCTTCTGGATGGAAGTTGTAATGATTGACCGAGATATCCCCGAAGAGTTCGATGCTCCACCGCTTGTCGGGCTGATA
>JAEEZP010000090.1 GCA_016291915.1 Prevotella sp.
CGGTCTTTCGAACCATTCTCCATAGCCTCCAACGAACCCATTCCACGATAGCTCTTGAACTTACGGCCGTTGAAGATTATCGTATCACCAGGACTCTCTTCCGTTCCTGCCACCAGAGAACCGATCATCACACAATGGCCTCCAGCTGCCAACGCCTTCACCACATCACCGGAATAGCGGAGACCGCCGTCGGCAATCAAAGGCACATCCGTACCCTTAAGGGCACTGGCCACATCATAGACAGCACTTAACTGTGGAACGCCCACACCGGCAACGATACGTGTCGTACAGATACTACCCGGTCCGATTCCCACCTTCACACAGTCGGCTCCGTTCTCTACCAGCATCTTAGCAGCCTCACCGGTAGCCACATTACCTACCACGATATCAATATCAGGAAATGCTTTCTTTGCCTCGTGAACCTTTTCGATAACTGATTTTGAATGTCCGTGAGCAGTATCGATAACGATCGCATCAACACCGGCATCCACCAATGCCTGCATACGGTCAAAAGTATCAAAGGTAACACCCACACCGGCAGCCACGCGCAGACGACCTTTTTCATCCTTACAGGCCATTGGCTTATCTTTTGCCTTGGTGATATCCTTATATGTAATCAAGCCTACCAGGTGGTTATTCTTATCCACAACAGGCAGTTTCTCAATCTTATTAGCCTGGAGGATCTCTGCGGCCGCATTCAGGTCGGTCTGCAGATGTGTGGTGACAAGGTTGTCCTTCGTCATCACCTCATCGATCTTCTTATCTAACCGACGTTCAAAGCGCAAGTCACGGTTGGTAACGATACCTACCAGATAGTTATCATCGTCCACGACAGGGATACCTCCGATATGGTATTCCGCCATCATATTGAGTGCATCCTGAACCGTCCTACCGCGACGAATGGTTACCGGATCGTATATCATACCGTTCTCGGCACGTTTGACGATAGCCACCTCACGAGCCTGAGCCTCAATAGACATATTCTTGTGTATAACACCAATACCACCTTCACGGGCAATGGCGATAGCCATCGCACTCTCTGTGACGGTGTCCATTGCTGCTGTCACAAAGGGTATATTCAGGTTGATATTACGGGAAAACCTGGTTTTCAACTCTACCTCTTTAGGTAGTACTGCTGAATAAGCTGGGATTAAAAGGACGTCATCAAAGGTTAATCCGTCCATAACGATTCTGTCTGCAACAAATGATGCCATAAGTACTTTACAATTTATTGCATGCAAAATTACTAATAATTTTGTAGATTAGGAATGCTTTTTAAGAAAAACATACCTTATTAATGCTATTTAACCAATGATTCGCACATTATTAGCATGATGGATATTGATATTTACTCTTGCATCATAACATTTGGCGGGCAGTCTTCGGGACGGCTTCCCCATTCCTTGTTAGGTTGAGAGCCCATAACGAACTTCAGGACTCCTCCATTCTTAATCATCTCGTGTGTGATATAGTTTTTCGTATAAGGTTCTCCATTCCATGTAGCACTTTGGATAAAACAGTTCTCGTCGGAAACATTTTCTGCCTGAATATAGAAGTTTCCTATCTTTGCCATGCTGAACATCGGTGAACCTATCATATAGTAAGGAGTGGCAGGACATACCGGATAAAAACCTAAGGCAGAGAAGATATACCATGCAGACATCTGTCCAGCATCCTCATTACCGCTTAAACCGCCCGGTACATCCAGGTACTCTGTCTTCATGATATGTCTTACCCATTTCTGCGTACGCCAGGGTTCACCCGCATAATTGAACATATAGGCCACCTGATGACAAGGTTCATTCCCGTGCCAGTACAACCCTTCCGTGAACATTGAATCTAAACGCGCCGTATAACGATCCTTACCACCCATTACCTCCATCAGTCCATAAGGATCATGCGGCACGAACCATGTATAGTGGCAAGTAGCCCCTTCGGTGATAAAAGGCACTCGGTTTACCTGATCCTTGTTATTCAGCCATTTCCCATTACGATAACGTCCGTCGGCCCACCCTGTACGAGGAT
The DNA here is from genome assembly GCA_016291915.1 of Prevotella sp. GTDB lineage: Bacteria > Bacteroidota > Bacteroidia > Bacteroidales > Bacteroidaceae > Prevotella. The sequence goes on from JAEEZP010000090.1 coordinate 2,026, forward strand.
TGATGACATTGCGCCAATTGGCAGCTCTTTTCATCAACAGTTGATAATCATCATTCTTTCCTAACTTTTTCGCCACCTGTGCCAATGCAAAATCGTCGTAAGCATATTCAAGAGTCCTGCTCACTTGCTCATGGGTATGAAAAGCTTCCATCACACTGTCTTCCATCGGGATATAACCATATTTCAGATAACTATCAAGTGCACGACGCCCCATACCATTACGATATTCATCTGCCGTCGCCGGAATCTCAAAAGCATTTTTGCGCATAGCCTCATACGCTTTCTGAGCATTCAGGTTATTGACCCCTTTCATGATTGCATCAGAAAGAGCAACCACGCAATGGTCACCAATCATGGCTGCCGTATAACTATTCCAACAGGTGAAAATACGGAGCCAGCCACCTTGTTCATACATATGTACAAGACTGTTCAGCATCGCACTGGTAGTCGGTTCTATTAGGATATTCAGGGGATGAAGTGCCCGGAAAGTATCCCACATGGAGAAATCCATATATACTCTTTGATACAACGGTTTTCCTCCTATCTTACCCAGAGAGTGTTGTATCGTTTTCTCTCCGCCGGCAAACGAAGGATATCTGCCATCCTTGTCACTGAAAGCACGTGGCAGGAAACCGGCTCGATAGAGTGCACCATTAAACTGTCTGATAGCAGCCTCATCATCACCATCCACCATCACTCGTTTCAGTTTCTTCTGCCACGCCTCCACCACCCGGCAACGGGTATCATAAAACTCCCAATGAGGCATCTCCTCATTCAGGTTGTTAATAGCGCCCTTCAGATCCACGAAACTACTGCCGGCCTTCACCAGCACATCCTGTCCTTCCAGCACGTCAAAGGCCACCCATGCCACAGTATCTTTCACGCCGTATTCGGCGATGGGCAGTTCAAAAGCCACCACAAACCAACCATTGAAGCCGGCTTTCTCGCCCCATCCCTGATAGATACGGTGAACCGGGTTATAACCATAGACGCAGTTTCGTACTGTATCCACGGTCACAAATCCCTCCTTCTCATCACTGTTAGGGTTGATCACGAAATAAGCCTTACCATCCTTTTGGTATGTGAATCGGAACATCGCACAATGACTCAGTCCTGTCATCTCTGCTTTCAGATGTTCATCCGGCAGGATTACAGAGTAATAATCAGGATGAGAAACCTCATCATCATGGCTGAACCGTGATGCTCTCTCTTCCGGTTTAAGACGCAAGTTATCCATCAGAGGCATGAGCGTAAATGTTCCATAATCCTGTGTACATCCTCCCACCAACCAATGACTGTTGCGAAAGCCCAGCAGTTTAGTATCACCATAATAGTATGGAGCGACACATTTCTGTTCTGTATCACGTGTCTGGGGTGTCCAGAAATTCATGCCATTGGGTTCGAGCACTGCCGGTATGGTCTGTCCGTGTTCCTCAGAACCTTTTCCATAACGCCCGGCAGTCTTTGTCACGGCATAGTCTGTCCCTACCATGGTATTGATAGCCTCTATGCGCTGAAGGTTTTCAAAGTCAATTATACGGTTATTGACGAATTTCTTCATCTCCTCCCATTTCATATATACCTTCGTAGAGCGCAGTCCGAGTTTTACTTCACGTTCATTATGAAGCACCTTCACGATGACATCCTTACCATTCGTAAAGAAGATCAGTTGTAGGTTAGCAGCCATCGGAAGCACAGCATCCATGTGATCGGCCCGTTCATCGCCCAATGACTCTGCACCCATCAATGCCAACAGTCGATAGAGATTCGTGTCATGTCCGAAACGCAGATGAGCAGCAACATAACCTTTACTGATAGCCTCATCGGCATCACTGACGATACGTTGCCACAGACTGATGGCAGAGCGGGCCGGCACACCGTAGTTATCCGGACACAGTCCGTTGCATGTCCACATACGAAGATTATTCTGGTCATAGACAGAACGCCACTCACCCGATAACAACACATCATCGAAAGAGATATCCAAAGGAACATCCTGCATATCAGAGGCAATCGTATGTATCTCTGACAGGAGTTTATCTTTATTCTCTACTTTTGACGGATCTTTAAACAAAGCACTTGCCAGTCGGTCACCTGTCAACCATCCTCTTGGTTTTGTCTTTGCCTCCAACGCTTTCACTTCCGGGGAGGAATAAGCAATCCATGCCATATCCGCGGAATCAGTTACCAGATCGAGTTGCAGGGAAGCGTCATTTATTTGTTGTCTTAGTTCTTCACAGAAAGCATGCATACTCTTGGCACAGCGATCATACACGCTGCTTCGAGCTTCCACCTTTCGATGATCGGCAAAGACATCTGAATAATGATCATACATTCTTTGGGCAATACCTCGATGCTGCTGTACGCCTAACGGTGTCAGTTTTCCGCCATTACCCTTTGCATTCTTCCATACCTTTTTCAGTCGTTTCTTCAGGCTCTTGCCCAGTTTTGTCAGATTAGCATCATCCGCGAACTGTGCATTTACCCATTCATAACGACTATCGGAAGGCAGCCACCGTGAACCGTGACGACCATAATGAGAAATATAAAAAGGTTTGAAGCCTTCAGGTACAGCTGTCAGTGTATCTTTAGGTGCATGATAAGCATAGTAGAC
>JAEEZP010000091.1 GCA_016291915.1 Prevotella sp.
CTGAAGCATACACCAGTAGCAGAGGTATCACCCATGTTACCGAATACCATAGCCATCACTGATACAGCGGTTCCCCACTCATCAGGAATACCTTCCATCTTACGATAGAGGATGGCACGCTCGTTCATCCAAGAACGGAACACTGCGCAGATAGCGCCCCACAACTGCTCGATAGGATCGTTTGGGAAGTCTTTACCTGTACGCTCTTTGATAGCAGCCTTGAACAACTGTACCAAGTCTTTCAACTCCTCAACAGAGAGGTCTTTGTCAAGTTTGACACCGCGGCGCTCTTTAACTTTCTCAATGATCTCCTCAAACGGATCGATATCTTCCTTGTTGACAGGCTTCATCTCAAGCACTACGTCACCGTACATCTGTACGAAACGACGGTAGCTGTCATATACGAAATGAGGATTGTTAGTCTTCTTTACCATACCCTCAGCAACCTCGTCGTTCAAGCCAAGGTTCAGGATGGTATCCATCATACCGGGCATAGAAGCACGTGCACCTGAACGAACACTGACAAGCAGTGGGTTCTCAGCGTCACCGAACTTGCTGTTCATCAGCACTTCAATGTGCTTTACTGCATTGGTTACGTCCTCATTGAGGATTTCCATAATCTTTGTCTGACCAACTTTGTAGTATTCGTTACAGCAGTCGGTTGTGATGGTAAATCCCGGAGGAACAGGTACACCAATCAAATTCATCTCAGCGAGGTTAGCACCCTTACCGCCGAGTTCCTCACGCATCTTAGCATTACCTTCGGCTTTTCCGTTACCGAACAGATAAACTCTCTTTTCGCTCATAAAAATACGTTGTTATTTATTGATTAAATGAAAATTTAATTTTATATCATGCAAAGATATACTATTTTTTGTGAACTACCAAAAAATTAATAAGTTTTATTAGTTTGTCACTTCTAGTTATTAGTGTCTTTAAAGTTTCCAATGGAAGACAACTAATTATTTATATTGAATGATGCCGCAAGGAAAACAATGAGAGTTGTACGACACGGCCATGTGTACCTTAACAAAACAATTACTTTGGATACTCTTGTTTTATGCAGGAAATATCGTAGAATTTATTTAAAAACAACATCTTTTTTCCTATTGTAAATATAAAACTATCATTTTCGAATAAAAAAACTTAGTATTTTTAATCAGTTAAAGAAAATTTTCATTATCTTTGCATTTATAAGTATCTATAATGGCAAGAAAGAAGAAACCTTTACCGATTTTAGAGAATGTTACAATAACCGACTATGCGGCTGACGGAAAGTCGATTGCACGCGTAGATAATATGGTGGTTTTTGTACCCTTCGCCGTTCCCGGTGATGTTGTAGATTTGCAGGTGTTCAGAAAGAAACACAGTTATATGGAGGCACAGGTGCATCGTTTCATCGAATATAGCGAGAGGCGTCAAGAGCCTTTCTGTAAGCATTTCGGCATCTGTGGTGGATGTAAGTGGCAGATGATCCCTTATGAGGAGCAACTAAAGATGAAGCATCAGCAGGTGGTGGATCAACTGATACGCATTGCCAAGATTAAGTTACCGAAGTTTCAGCCTATTATCGGCAGTGAGAAGAATAGGGAGTACCGTAACAAGATGGATTATGCTTGTTCAAATCGTCGTTTTCTTACCAAAGAAGAGATTGCCACGCTTCCTAGGATGAGCCTGGATCAAGGAGAGATTGCCAGCGCAAAGAATGTTCCTTCCATAGGATTCCATATAACGGGAGCTTTCGACAAAGTATTACCGATAGAAGAATGCTGGTTGATGGATCGTTTGCATAACGACATTCGCAACGGTTTTTATGCAAAGGCACTAGAGTTGGGTATCACATTCTTTGATCTTCGTGCACAGGTAGGATTGCTTCGTGATATCATCATGAGAAACTCAAATACGGGTGAATGGATGATTATCGTGATGTTTCATTTCTCGCATGATCAGGATTACCAAAAAGAAAAGGAACAGGCCAACACCTTATTACAGTATATAGCAGATACATTTCCACAGATTACCTCATTATTATGGTTGGATAACCAAAAGTGCAATGATACAATCGGTGACCAGGAAATCTTTGTGTATAAGGGTAACGACCATATTTTCGAGGAGATGGAAGGACTGCGTTTCAAAGTTGGCCCCAAGAGTTTCTATCAGACAAACACCGAGCAGGCTTATGTCTTGTATAAGGTTGTGAGAGATTATGCATTCAGAGAAGACAGTTGGCTGGATGAATTGCCTGAGAAACCATTGGTTTACGATCTATATACAGGTACAGGTACCATTGCTAACTTCGTAGCTCGAAAAGCCGGTAAGGTGATAGGTATTGAATATGTGGAAGAGGCTATTGCCGATGCGAGGATCAACTCACAGATCAATGGTTTCGATAATACCGAGTTTTTTGCCGGTGACATGAAAGATATCCTTACGGAAGATTTTATAGCAAAACATGGTCGTCCAGATGTGATTATCACCGATCCGCCGCGAGCCGGTATGCATCAGGATGTGATTAACACTATTTTACGAGCAGCCCCCAAACGTATTGTCTATGTGAGTTGTAATCCTGCCACTCAGGCTCGAGACTTGCAGTTGCTTGATGAAAAATACAAGGTGGTGGCCGTACAACCGGTAGATATGTTCCCATACACTCCACATGTGGAGAATGTGGCAGTTTTACAGATCCGTTGATTTATATTATTATTAACCTAATAACAAATCTATTATGAAGAGAAAATTATTTTTGGTGTTTGCACTAACCTTTGTAGCTATTTCCGTGAGTGCACAGGAGAAACCACAAAAGTGGTATGACAACATCAAGTTCAGTGGCTATGGTATGCTACAGTATCAAGGTCAGGATCAGGAAGATAAAGAGTCGAATACCTTCAATCTGCGATTGGCGCGTTTCATACTCGACGGTAAGATCGGGGACTTCGACTGGCGTGCCCAGATTCAAGGAACAAACCTAAAGGGTCCGGCTGAACCTACTGTGCAGATCGTAGACCTCTATGCAGAGTGGAGGAAATATCCTGAGTTTAAGGTTCGCGTCGGACAGTTCAAGCGTTGCTTCACGTTTGAGAACCCCACCCATCCTATCACTCAGGGCTGGCGTGCCTATGCTGACGTAATCAACAACCTTTCTGGATTTGGTGACAGAACTGGCGAGAAGTCCAGTGGAGGCCGCGACATTGGTATCCAGGTTTCCGGTGATGTCCTGCCTAACGCCAGCGGTCGTAAGCTACTCCATTATCAAGTAGGTGTATATAACGGTGAGGGAGTCAATAAGAAAGACGCAGACAATAAGAAGGATCTCATCGGCGGCTTGTGGGTGATGCCTATCCAGGGAGTACGAATAGGTGCTTTTGGATGGACTGGTACGCATGGAAGCATGAATATGACACTATTAGATGGTAGAACAGTCACATTGGAGAGCGTCAGGAACAACCGCTATTGTCTCTCTGCAGAATATGACAAGGATGAATTCACCTTCCGCACAGAGTATCTTCATTCACAAGGTTTGGGTAAAAGTGAGGCTTACGGTGACAAGGCTGATGGTTGGTATGTATTCGGCATCGTGCCCGTCATCAAGTCGAAACTGCATGCAAAAGCCCGTTATCAGACTTATCGTGTAGCAAAGGATGGAAACTCTGCAAAGACATCATACGAATGCGGTGTAAACTATTTCTTCACGAAGAACCTGGAACTTCATGCTGAGTATGCTCGTATAAACGACAAGACCATTGCTAGCGGCAATCAAAGCTACAACATGATCACTGCAGAGCTCGATTTCCGTTTCTAAGCATGTAATTCTATATGCATTATTAGAACTGATATTGTTTTTGAGGGAGTATGACGATGATACATATAAGTACCTGTCATGCTCCTTACATTATTAAATATTACATACAGTTATATAATTATGAACATTCCGTTAGTATTTTGGCTCGTGCCAGTGGCATCGATCATTGCCCTGAGCATGGCATGGTATTTCTTCCGTCAGATGATGACAGCTGACGAAGGAACACCTCGTATGAAAGAAATTGCCAAGTATGTCCGTGATGGCGCTATGGCATATCTGAAACAGCAATACAAAGTAGTGCTTTACGTCTTTATCGTTTTAGCCGCATTGTTTGCTTTCATGGCTTATGTGCTCCATGTGCAAAACCCATGGGTTCCGTTTGCCTTCCTGACAGGTGGATTCTTCTCGGGTTTGGCTGGTTTCTTCGGTATGAAGACCGCTACTTATGCTTCAGGACGAACAGCTAATGCAGCCCGTAAGAGTCTTGATGCGGGATTGAAGATCGCTTTCCGTTCGGGAGCTGTGATGGGTCTTACCGTGGTAGGCTTGGGATTGCTCGACATCGCTATTTGGTTTGTTGTGCTTAACTGGCTCACCAGCGACGGTCTTATCGCCATTACTACGACGATGCTTACTTTCGGTATGGGTGCTTCCACGCAGGCTCTCTTTGCCCGTGTGGGTGGAGGTATTTATACGAAGGCTGCCGATGTGGGTGCAGACATCGTGGGTAAGGTAGAGGCTGACATCCCTGAGGATGATCCTCGTAATCCTGCCACTATTGCTGATAACGTGGGTGACAATGTGGGTGATGTTGCCGGTATGGGCGCTGATCTTTATGAGAGTTACTGTGGTAGTATTCTTTCTACGGCTGCTCTTGGCGCATCTGCCTTTGCTGCCAGCCAGGTAGATGGTATGCAGTTGCGTGCAGTCATCGCTCCTATGCTTATTGCAGCTGTAGGTGTGTTCCTCAGTATCTTCGGTATCTATCTGGTACGTACAAAGGAAGGTGCAACGATGCGTGACCTGCTCAAATCACTTTCTTTAGGTACAAATGTAAGTGCAGTCCTTATTGCTGTTGCCACCTTTGTCATTCTCTATTTATTAGGTATAGAGAATTGGTTGGGCCTTTCATTCTCTGTAATCACTGGTTTGGCAGCCGGAGTGATTATCGGACAAGCAACAGAGTACTATACATCACATTCGTATAAGCCGACACAAAAGATTTCAGAAGCTGGTCTTACGGGTGCAGCTACTGTTATTATAAAAGGTATAGGTACTGGAATGATCTCTACATGTATTCCTGTGTTGACCATCGGTGTCGCTATCTTACTCAGTTATCTTTTTGCCAATGGCTTCGATCTCTCTATGTCCTCAGCAAGTCTTTCTCACGGACTCTATGGTATCGGTATTGCTGCTGTGGGTATGTTGTCGACATTGGGAATCACACTCGCTACAGATGCTTACGGACCTATAGCTGATAATGCCGGTGGTAATGCTGAGATGAGCCAGTTAGGTGAGGATATCCGTCATCGTACAGATGCCCTTGATGCCCTGGGTAATACCACAGCCGCTACTGGTAAGGGTTTTGCTATCGGTTCTGCCGCTCTTACGGCATTGGCATTGTTGGCTTCCTATATTGAAGAGATCAAGATTGCCATGGCACGTGCTGATGTGACGTTAACCAACTTACAAGGTGATGTTATCAATGCCGCTGAAGCAACCATCCCTGACTTTATGAATTTCTTCCAGGTGAACCTGATGAATCCTAAAGTGTTGGTAGGTGCATTTATAGGCGCTATGGCTGCATTCCTCTTCTGTGGTCTTACCATGGAGGCTGTGGGACGTGCTGCTCAGAAGATGGTATTGGAGGTACGCCGACAGTTTAAGGAGATAGCAGGCATCTTAGAGGGCACAGGCACTCCCGACTATGGTCGTTGTGTGGAGATTTCTACCCGTGCTGCTCAGAAAGAGATGATCTTCCCGAGTATCCTTGCCATCGTCATTCCAATTGTTGTGGGATGTGTACTTGGCGTTGCCGGTGTATTAGGCTTGCTTGTCGGAGGACTTGCCGGTGGCTTTACCTTGGCTGTGTTTATGGCGAATGCCGGAGGAGCTTGGGACAATGCAAAGAAGAATATCGAGGAAGGTAACTTCGGCGGTAAGGGTTCTTTTGCCCATAAGGCTACTATTGTAGGTGATACTGTCGGTGATCCTTTCAAAGACACATCTGGTCCGTCGCTGAATATCCTAATTAAGTTGATGAGCATGGTAAGCATCGTGATGGCAGGTCTTACCGTGGCATTTATTTAATAATGTAGCATAAACTGATCTATAAGGGCAGACATCACGTCTGCCCTTATATAATTAGATCGTTTTTGCCCTACGTATAGAGAACAGTTCTTTTTAAATTCATAGTTGAGGCAATAACAGGAACAGATAAAAAGAGATGAGAAAAATTTGCCACTACATATCAGAATATATGGGAATACTAGTGCTTGCCGCCGCTTTGATGGCATTGGCATGTCCCGAAGCACTGTCACGAGTGCGTCCCACAGTCATCAACTATCTGCTGGGGCTGGTCATGTTCGGCATGGGTTTGACGTTGAAGTTACATGATTTCAAGATTGTCTTCAGTCGTCCTAAGGATGTTATCATCGGTTGTCTGGCACAGTTTACCATCATGCCACTCCTTGCCTGGGGACTTACCTGTTTATTCCGACTTGATGAGGCTCTTGCCCTTGGAGTGGTATTGGTAGGGTGTTGCCCGGGAGGCACTGCCTCTAATGTCATTACTTATCTGGCAAAAGGCGACTTGGCTCTGTCTGTTGGAATGACCGGTGTTTCCACTTTGCTGGCTCCTTTCCTAACGCCGTTACTTACATGGGCATTGGCGGGAAAGACTGTTGATGTGGATGTGGCGAGTATGTTCCTAAGTATCCTCTGGGTGGTTATCTTGCCAATCGTTATCGGCTTGTTGCTCAAATGGATGTGGCCGAAGTTTACGGAGAGAGTAACAGACTACCTCCCAGCATTTTCTTCTATTGCCATTGCCCTTATCGTTGCTATCGTCATCTCTGCAAATGCAGGCAGGCTGTTGGCAGGCGGTCTGTTGATAATCATTGTGGTCATACTTCACAATATCTGCGGCTTGAGTTTAGGTTTTATGATTGGACGGCTGTTAGGTTTTTCCGAGCCAATGAAAAGAGCGATATCCATTGAGGTCGGTATGCAGAACTCCGGACTGGCAAGCAGTCTGGCGACCATACATTTTGCGGCTTATCCGTTGGCTACTATCCCCGGTGCTTTATTCAGTGTTTGGCATAATATCTCAGGTGCTATTGTGGCATATTTATATCGGCGAAGATGATAAAATAGGGAATTATATCGCAGTTGTCTGGAAACTCTATTCTTCGGAAGTTCGAAGAATAATACTGGTTGCCCCGATCGTGAAAAGGGTCCCATTTGTGATGATACGGCGTTCCCGGTCACCGAGAAGGACATTATCCACAAAAGTACCTGTGTTGCTGGGACCGTCACGTAAGGTATATTTCAGATTTCCTTTTTTGTCTTTCGAGACATTAATGACACAATGGGTATTATCCACACTGGGATCAACGGTCTCTATCGGTGTATTGATAGGGTTACCTTTCTGGTATCTTCCGATGACATTATCTCCCCATTGTAATGGGATGACCTGTTTGAAATGGAAGACGTTCTCGATGACCACGATAGAGCCGAACCCTTTTTCGTTAGCCATCTCATCAGGATTCTCATCTTTCTGTCTTTCCCTCAGTTTCGACACACCAATACGAATGCCAAACTGTTTGTTACAGTCGGGACATACAAATACCAGACGTTGACCGTCGGTATATTGTTTCTCATCAAAAGTGATATAGGAATCACATTTGGGACATCTTACTCGTTTCATCGCTTTACGTAGTAAACCCAGGCTTCTTTGAAGGGTTCTTGAGTGTGTAGTTCTTTCAATGCTGTATATGCCTCACGCTCACTCTTGTAGTTACCATAGATAACCTTAGCCCCATTCTTACGGTGTATGATTTCCACTTGCTCATAACCGTCTTTCTTCAGCTGTTCCACAAAAGCTTTGGCATTATGATTGGAGACACAACTGGCTAAGACAAGACTATAGTGGTTCTCCTGTTGGGGCGTTTCTTGTTTCTCTTCAGTAACAGGAACTTCCTGAACAGGTGTCTCAACTTTTTTCAGTTGAATGTCACTCGTCGTCTCGTTGCCGGTAACAATCTCTTTGGGCATAATCTTCTGCAACAGAGACGTGTTGACATTACTCATGTTCGTGCCTTTTCCATTACTGTCGCCCAATGGGGTGGAGATAAGGAAGAAGGCTAATACCACAGCTGCAATGGCAATGGCATTACGAAGTGTGCTGATACGAATCTTAATATGTGAAGACTCTTCCTCTTCCTGCGGCGTCAGATAATATTCCAGCGTTTTCTTCTCTTCCTGCTCAGTAGCCTTTACCTCGCTTTCCTCCTCAGTCTTTTGTTCTGCCACAGCTATTTCAGGAACAGCAATCTTGTCAACCTCAAAAGAACTTAAGCCATAGAGGTAGGGCGTAAGCATGCCTGCTTCACAGGGCGTGAATTCATAGTTACCATCCTCGTTCAGTGATAGTAAACCGATGTCGTTCAACTCATAAAAGCCCTCATTCTCAAGATGTTGCTTCAACTCGTTCACCTCATCGTTGATACGGTTGACAGCCTCGGGATAACTGATGTCGTAGGCCTCGATATACGACTGGGCCAGCAGGAAGTCGTTGATCTGCAGTTTGGGATTGAATCCAAGAGAACGCAACGGTGGGAAAAAGAGCTGCTCTTCCTCATCGTAGTGCGCATCGACATGATGAGCCATAAAACCTCCTAAACCAGGCACTATGACACAATCATTATCGAGAAGTAATATTTCTATATGTCTTTCTAATTCAATCACGATGCAAAATTACGTTATTTCACCGAAAACTCCAAATAAAATTTTTCATAAATATATAAAATAAATAAAATAATTCCTATTTATCCGAATATTATTCTTACTTTTGCATGTATGGAATATAAGCAGACTGAAATCGCAGGTGTGTATATCTTAGAGCCGAGGGTTTTTTCGGATCAGAGAGGGTATTTCTTTGAAACCTTTCGTCAGGAAGACTTTGATGCTCATATAGGTGAAATACGGTTTGTACAAGACAATGAATCGAAGAGTTGTCGTGGAGTGCTTCGAGGGCTTCACTATCAGAAAGGGGCATATTCTCAGGCCAAGCTGGTCCGTGTAATCAAAGGGTGTGTCCTGGATGTGGCTGTCGATTTACGTAAGAGTTCTCCAACGTTCGGCAAATATCTCCTGGTGGAGTTAAGTGAGGAAAACAAGCGACAGCTGTTTATCCCCCGTGGCTTTGCCCATGGTTTTCTGGTGATCAGCGATGAGGCTATCTTTACCTACAAGGTAGATAATGTATATGCCCCACAGGCGGAAGCTGGCATTGCTTACGATGATCCCGAGATCGGTATTCCATGGCCTGTCGATCTCAAGGATGTGATTGTCAGTGAGAAAGACAAAAGGAATGTAGCATTTAAGGAAGCGGAATTATTTGAGTAATTATGAATATAGCAATTGTTGGAACAGGATATGTAGGACTGGTAACGGGAGCTTGTTTTGCCGATACGGGTGCTAATGTTACTTGTGTTGATGTCGATGAGAAGAAGATTGCCTCCCTGCGTAACGGCGATATACCTATCTATGAGCCGGGGTTGGATGCCTTGGTAGATAAGAATGTGAAGGCAGGACGTCTGAAGTTCTCCACGTCACTGCCGGAGATTCTCAATGAACAGCAATTGGTATTTACGGCTGTGGGTACTCCTCCTGATGAGGATGGCAGTGCTGATCTGAAATATGTCTTACAGGTGGCTAAGACCATCGGTGAGCATATGCAGAAATACATCGTCGTGGTTACTAAGAGTACAGTCCCTGTGGGAACAGCTCAAAAGGTGAAAGAGACGATTCAGGCAGAGTTGGATCGTCGTGGGGTGGAGATACCCTTTGATATTGCCAGCAACCCTGAGTTTCTCAAGGAGGGAAGTGCTATCAAGGACTTCATGAGTCCTGACCGTGTGGTGGTTGGTGTGGAGAGTGAGAAAGCGAAGAAGTTACTCACTCGTCTGTACAAACCCTTCCTCACGAATAATTTCCGTGTGATTTTCATGGATATCCCCAGTGCTGAGATGACGAAATACGCCGCTAACTCTATGTTGGCTACCCGTATCTCCTTCATGAACGACATCGCTAATTTGTGTGAGCTTGTGGGGGCAGATGTTAATATGGTACGCGCGGGTATCGGTTCTGACACTCGTATCGGCAGGAAGTTCCTCTATGCCGGATGCGGTTATGGCGGCAGTTGTTTCCCGAAAGATGTGAAAGCATTGATACAGACAGCTGATAAGGTAGGGTATTCCATGGAAGTCATCAAGGCCGTCGATCGTGTCAACGAATACCAGAAGAGCATCCTCTTTCGTAAGTTGCAGAAGGCCTATAGAGGAGAACCTCTCCGTGGGAAGACCATTGCTCTTTGGGGATTGTCCTTCAAGCCCGAGACGGATGATATGCGTGAGTCCACGGCCTTGGTGATGATCGACTTACTTTTACAGGCCGGCATTACCATCAGGGCTTATGATCCCGTGGCAATGAAAGAATGTCAGCGTCGATACGGTGATAAAGTCATCTATTGCAAAGACAAATATGATGCGGTATCAGATGCTGACGCATTGCTGTTGCTTACTGAGTGGAAAGAATTCCGTCTGCCCAGCTGGGAGGTCATCCATAAGGTGATGCGCCGTCCCCTTGTCATCGACGGAAGAAATATTCTCGACTCTGAAGAGTTACTGGAGTTGGGCTTTGAATATCATTGTATAGGTAAATGAAACGCTCGATCATATATTTCGTATTGCTGACCCTTGTATTGGCCGGTTGTAAACGTTCTGCTGAGGCTCCTTCAGATGCTCCTCAGGAGGATCGTCATGCAAAACAACTGTTGCAGGGTATCTGGTTGGGAGCTGATGAGGGTGATCCTTTCTTTCAGGTAAAGGGAGACACCATCTTCTATCCTGACAGTACGAGTCTGCCGGTAGGTTTCAAAGTGATTCAGGATACGCTGATCCTGGAGGGATCCACCGTCACCAAATACCCCATCGTACGACAGTCAGCCCATCTCTTCGAATTCATCAATCAGAATGGTGAGACCATACGGTTGACGAAGAGTGAGGATGCTGATGATGAGATGTTCTTTGAGAACCAATCACCGGTGGTCCTCAATCAGAATCAGTTGATCAAGCGTGATACGATCATTGTGCATGACGGGCAGAGATACCACTGTTATGTACAGGTTAACCCGACTACTTACAAAGTGATCAAGCCCTCGTTCAATGATGATGGGGTAGAGGTGGATAATATCTATTACGACAATACCATCCACCTGGCTGTCTTCCAAGGCACTTCCAGGGTTTATTCCCATGATTTCTATAAGAAAGACTTCAAGAGCCTGATACCTGAGAGTTTCTTACGACAGAGTATCCTCAGTGATATGACCTTCCTGAAGACTGACGCGGCAGGCGTACACTATCAGGCACAACTCTATGTGCCCGATAGTATGACCAGTTATGTTGTTGAGATAACGATATCGTTCAACGGGAAACTGTCTATGCAGCTGGCTTCTTAAGCAATCGTCTTAAGAAATTCCTCAGCACGTGCTAAGTCGGCAGGGGTGTCAATACCTATCGTCTCCACATCCGTAGTACCCACCTTTATCTTATAGCCATTCTGCAACCAGCGGAGTTGCTCAAGACTTTCGGCAATCTCCAAGGATGACTGTGGCAGACGGGTTATCTCAGCCAGTACTTCCGTACGATAGGCATAGAGTCCGATATGTTTTAAGAAGGGATAGCGTCCCGGCCATTCAACTTTTTCCTTGCCACGGATGAAAGGGATAATGCTTCGGGAGAAATACATGGCATATCCCTGATTGTCGAGGACTACCTTCGGAGAGTTGGGGTTTTCCAACGCCTCAATACCCATCTCCACGGTAAACGGTTTTCCCAGGGTTGCAATCTGTGTCTGAGGATCCTCGAAACAACGACAGACAGTCTCTATCTGTGACCGTTGGATGAACGGCTCATCCCCTTGGATGTTCACCACCACATCAAAATCTCCGCCAATCGTCGTCACTGCCTCCTGAATACGGTCAGTACCACTCTTATGGTCGGGAGAGGTCATCACCACCTGTCCGCCAAAAGCTGTCACCGTGTCGAAGATTCGCTGGTCGTCAGTAGCCACATAGACATCGTCAAGCACCTGAGCAACCTGTTCATAGACTCTCTGTATCATAGGTTTTCCCCCGAGGATGGCCAGAGGCTTTCCTGGGAAGCGTGATGAGGCATAGCGTGCCGGAATAACTCCAATAAATCTCATATCCAATACTTATTTATTCTTTCTTGCAAAGATACAGATTATTTCTAAATGAATATTCCAAAAACTCAATTTTTTCTAATTATTTCCGTTTAAACATTGAGAAATACCAAATTTTATAAAATTCTTTTGTTATCCGAAAGATTTTTTTTATTTTTGGACTTTAAAAATGAAAATATGACTATAAGTAAGTATAATATATTAGCAGTTTTGTTATGTCTGACTCCTCTTCACAGCATGGCTCAGAAGATTACGCTGGGCTCCTGTGTCACTAAGGATGGAGGACAGTATAAAGGTGAGATGATGGCGGGAAAACCGCAGGGAAAAGGTAGTGCTCTGTATAAGAATGGTGACATCTACGAAGGTGAGTATGTCAAGGGCAAGCGCCAGGGTTATGGCGTATATACCTTCTCCGACGGTGAGAAATACGAAGGCCAGTGGTTCCAGGATCAGCAACATGGTAAGGGCATCTATTATTTCATGGACAACAACCGTTATGACGGATTGTGGTTCCGCGACTATCAGCAGGGTCACGGCATTATGTATTATTATAATGGTGATGTGTATGATGGCAACTGGAATCAGGACAAACGCCAGGGAAAAGGTAAATATACCTATGCCAACGGGGCTTACTACCAGGGTGACTGGAAAGAAGATAAGAAACATGGCGAGGGTTTCTTCCAGTGGGCCGACGGCTCATCGTATAAAGGCTCATGGGTGAACAATCAGCGTTCCGGCAAGGGTACCTACAAATATGCGGATGGCGATGTGTACGAAGGCTATTGGCGTGAGGATATCCAGAATGGCAAAGGCATCTATAAGTTTATGAACGGTGACCGTTATGAGGGTGACTATCAGCAAGGTGAGCGTACCGGCGAGGGTATCTTCAAATATGCTAACGGCGACATGTACATAGGTCATTTCAAGGAAGGCGACAAGGATGGTAACGGGCAGTTCACCTGGAAGAACGGCGATGTGTATATGGGCTCGTGGAAAGGTGACAAGCAGAATGGCCATGGAAAACTCACCAAGAAGTCGGGCGACATCTTTGAAGGAAACTTCACACAGGGGGCTGTCGACGGTGAGGTGATCATCCATTTCCACGACGGCAGTAAGTTCAAGGGCACTTACAAGAACGGCCAACGTAACGGGGCTGCCATAGAGGTTGACAAGGATGGCAAGCGTTTCGAAGGGTCCTATAAGAATGATGTGCGTGACGGAAAGTTTGTGGAGAAAGACCGCAATGGAAAGATCACGGCCATAGGCACTTATACCAACGGTCACAGACAGGAATCGAAATAAAATAATCAAAAAATATTTGTTATGATAGTAGATACATTAGACAAGCTCGGTATGTATGAGCAACTGAATCCTTTATTTAAGGATGTCATCGCATTTCTCAAGGAAAACGATCTGAATACACTGGAAGAAGGCAAGCATATCATCAAAGAAGGTGAGCTGTTCGTCAATATCCAGGTGGCTAAGGGTAAGCTCCGCAAAGACGCTTTCCTGGAGACCCATCGTAAGATGATCGATATCCAGATCCCGTTATCGACGAAAGAGCAATTCGGATGGACACCCCTCTGCAAACTCCCTGACCTCGAATACGACAAAGACAAGGATGTGATCAAATACTACCAGCCGGCAGAGACTTATTTCGATGTACAGCCCGGTGAGTTCGCTATCTTCTTCCCGCAAGACGGACATGCCCCATGCATCAGCAACCAAGAGACATTCCGTAAGGCTATCTTTAAAGTGAAATATTAAACATCTTAATCATCAATCAGCATATATGACTTCTGCAAAGACAAAGAAAACAGTGAAGCCCCAGCATATCGGACTGGTAAAGAAAGACGGTTACCTCGAACCGTATGAGGATGCTATCCGGGGAAGACATGATCATGCAGCATGGAAACGTGATCAGCTGACAAAGAACGGAAAGATCTCACTGGAGGATTTCGCCAGTGGATACGACTATTACGGACTGCATAAGACCGCCAAGGGATGGGTGTTCAGAGAGTGGGCTCCCAATGCGAAGGATCTCTATCTGGTTGGTGATTTCAACGGTTGGCAGGAGGTGGAACCCTACCGGGCCAAACGTGTGAAAGATACCGGCAACTGGGAACTGAAACTTCCTGAGAGGGCCATGAAACATGGTGACCTTTATAAGATGCGCGTGCATTGGGAAGGTGGAGAAGGGGAGCGTATCCCCGCATGGGTCCGCCGTGTCGTCCAGGATGAGAAGACCAAGATCTTCTCCGCCCAGGTGTGGAACCCCGCTACTCCTTATGTGTGGAAGAAGAAAACCTTCCGCCCGAACAAGAACCCGCTGCTTATCTATGAGTGCCATATCGGTATGGCCCAGGATGCGGAGAAGGTGGGTACCTACAGTGAGTTCCGTGAGAAAGTGCTCCCACGTATCATCGCCGATGGCTACAACTGCATACAGATCATGGCTATCCAGGAACATCCTTACTATGGGTCGTTCGGCTATCATGTGAGTAACTTCTTTGCTCCTTCCAGCCGTTTCGGTACACCCGAAGAACTCAAGGAACTGATCGATGCTGCCCATCAGCAGGGTATCGCCGTGATCATGGATATCGTACACTCACATGCCGTGAAGAATGAGATGGAAGGACTGGGTAACCTTGCCGGCGATCCCAACCAGTATTTCTATCCCGGCGACCGTCGGGAACACCCGGCATGGGATAGCCTGTGTTTCGACTACGGCAAAGACGATGTGCTCCATTTCCTGCTCTCCAACTGTAAGTACTGGATGCGGGAATTCCATTTCGACGGCTTCCGTTTCGACGGCGTCACCTCCATGCTCTACTACAGCCACGGACTGGGTGAGGCCTTCACCAACTATGCCGACTATTTCAATGGCCATGAGGATGATAACGCCATCTGTTACCTCACCCTGGCAAACCTGCTCATCCACGAGATCAACAAGAATGCCATCACCATCGCTGAGGAGGTGAGCGGCATGCCTGGCTTGGCGGCGAAGTTTGAAGATGGTGGATTCGGCTTCGACTACCGTATGGCCATGAATATCCCCGACTATTGGATAAAGACCATCAAGGAACTAAGTGACGAGAACTGGAAACCAAGTTCTATCTTCTGGGAGGTCAAAAACCGCCGGCCAGATGAGAAGACTATCAGTTACTGCGAGAGCCATGACCAGGCACTCGTGGGCGACAAGACCATCATCTTCCGTCTTATCGATGCCGATATGTACTGGCATTTCAAGAAAGGTGATGAGAATGACATGGCACACCGTGGTATCGCACTGCATAAGATGATACGATTGGTAACGGCTGCTGCTATCAATGGTGGCTACCTCAACTTCATGGGCAATGAGTTTGGACATCCCGAGTGGATAGACTTCCCACGCGAGGGAAACGGATGGAGTCACAAGTATGCTCGCCGCCAATGGAACCTTGTTGATAATCACGACCTTTGCTATCACTGGTTGGGTGACTTCGACCAGAAGATGTTGGAAGTTATCAAGAGTCAGAAGAATTTCCAGAAGACTCCCGTTCAGGAAATCTGGCATAACGATGGCGACCAGGTGCTCGCTTTCATGCGTGGCGACTTGGTATTCGTGTTCAATTTCAGTCCTACACGCTCCTTCACCGACTATGGATTCCTTGTGCCAGCAGGGGCTTACGAGGTTGTGCTCAACACCGATGCGAAGGTGTTTGGTGGCAATGGACTGGCCGATGACTCTGTGATGCACTTCACCAACTTCGATCCTTTGTATGTAGGAGACCACAAAGAGTGGCTTAAACTCTACATCCCTGCACGCTCTGCAGTCGTACTGAGAAAGAACTAATAGTTAGGAGTTAGAAGTTAGGAGTTAGAAGTTAGGAGTTAGAAGTTAGGAGTTGAAGTTGAGGGATGTGAGAATCTCAAATCATTTGGGCATTTGTCCCTTTAACTCCCTTATAACACCTCTGTAACACCTCTATAACTCCCCTTTAAACTCCTCTTAAAACTCCAGATAATAAAAACAGATGCTATATCTGATAGGAGGACATAGTAGAAAAGATACGATAGAGTTTTATACACAGATGGCGTGTGCTATCGCCTTCTGTGTATTCTCTTTTGTTTATCTCTATTACTATCAGGGGGAATTGCTTGCAGTAGCGCAATTTGTGCTCTCAGGCGGCAAAACACATTATGGAAATATGGTGGGAGCCATTCTTATCACCCTCACCCTATATTTGTTGCAATGTGCTGTCATGTATGTTGCAAAACTAAGGCGAAGGGCTCATGCTTTCACTTATTTTCCCTCGCTACTTATCCTCACTGTCATCACGGATGTCAGTCCTAATATCGACAAGCATTTCTCTTTTGGAGGTTGGCTGATAGCTTTTCCATTATTGATTCTCGCATTCGTGGCATTGGTGATTTGGCTTAGAAAGATACAGCCCTACGAGCCCGAGGACCGCAGCCGGAGTATCTTCGCACGCACTGTGTGGATAAATCTCATGACCATGGCGGTGATGTTCGTAATTGTGGGACTGTTCAGCAATGGAAACGATATTTTCCATTATCGGGTGCGCATGGAGAGGCTTATCGCCAAGGGGGAGTACAGAAAGGCATTGAAAGTGGGAGAAAAATCGCTCGCAACAGACCCCTCGCTCACCATGCTCCGAGTGCATGCCCTTACAAAGGTGGGAACATTGGGCGACAGACTGTTCCATTATCCGCTCTCAGGGGGGGCAAAAGCACTCTTGCCAGATGGTGACGCTTCGCGTACTATGTTGCTTCCCGACTCAGTCATCTTAGCTTTTGCCGCTACCGACAGTGCCAAAATGGACTATCGATTGGCTGGGTATCTCCTTGACAGAAAACTCGTGGATTTTACAAATGTCATCTATAAAGTATATCCCGATTCTGTTATGCCCCGACATTATGCCGAGGCTATCATACTGCACAACTATCAGACTGGAAAACCATACGCCGAAGGACACGACCCCGTACTTGAAACTGATTTCAAGGAATTTTGTGAGATGGAGAAAACCTACCCTAAGAACACCGTTGCCAACTATATCCGGCGTACTTATGGTAACACCTATTGGTATTACTATAAATACGCTAAGTAGTGCTTCCCCTCTGACTTATACAGACTTAGCATCCAACGATATATTTACTATCTGGAAGCAGTGACAGCAGTTTGGTGGTTATTGCACAACATATATATGTTATCAGCCCAATGAGGGGTATGACGAGCCAAACAGGTAGTAGTGGATTTGCCACATCATCACCGATCAACCACTGGGAAATGTGATAAAGGAAGAATATGTGCATCAGGTACATGCCGAAGGTCAGTTTCGCCAAGTTGTTGATCCATGTGGGTGCTTTCTTGATACAGGTGAACAATAGGAATACACCGAAGGTTGCCAATACGATATTGGGGGTGCAAAACTCCCACGACCATTCCAGCATAGGTGTCTCCATCATCTCACCTGGCACACCTTTCCACCAGAAACTCCATGCCGTAAAGGCGGCACCTATCAGGAAGCATGCTGTGCCGACTTTCAGACGTTTGGCATTCGACCAATGGATATGTACACGAATGAAATGTGCTAATACCAGATAGCCTAAGAAACCAGAGCAATACCATAAGGCGGAGAACTGATTCCAGAAACACTCACCCCATAATTCAGGGGAAACGAAACGATGAAGCCATGGCATGAGGGTAGAGACAAGGAAGATACCAAGAAAAATGAGCTCGTCTTTTGCACTGGCCTGTTGCAGCCACGGAGAAACTATTGGAATGATGAGGTAGAGACTGATGAGTGGATACATAAACCACAGATGACCACCCCAGGCTGGGAAGTTGAAAGGCAGCATCCGTAAGTCGGTCATAGCTTGTTCCCATGTGCTGCCATTCCATACCATTGGTAGAAGGGCATAGAGTATGAGGAAGAGAACGAATGGCGGCAGGATGCTCATGAAACGACGGCGATAGAATTGGCTCATGGTCATGTCTTGTTTCATGGGAACGAGAAGAAATGCAGAGACAATCATGAACAATGGAACGGATATACGGCCTAATGCTCCATCGTAGAATGACACCCAAAGTCGGTTGCTCTCATTGGCCACCAATGATATGTTGTCGTGATGAACATAAAAATTCTCGCTGGCGTGTACTATCATCACCAAGAAACAAGCCACTACACGTATATAATCTACAAATGCAATTCTCTCTTTCATTTTGTTTGTGTCGTTTTGATTATGGTTAATTGTCATCAGATAGTGTGGGGACTATCTGTTTCTACCGATAGAATGTCACCCAGTTGGTGCGATATTGGTAGTCGGCGGCATTCTTGCTTTCTGGGAACAACTCGCAGGTGGTACCATTGACATCACGGTACCAGGCGTAGTTCCATCCTGCCCCCATGTCTAAGTAGATGGCATTGGTGATTTGATTTTCCATCAGACATCTGATGAAAAACTCTAATGTGATGACTTTTCTCGACTCAACAAGGCAAAGACGACCGTCTTTCTCACACAGTGCTCTGTAGCGGGTACGGTTTTTGCGCATCCGCTCCCACATAGGTGTTTGTTTTCCATTGAGGATAAGCAAATGCTGACAGAAGGCCATCTGACAGTTGGGCTTTTCGGTGAGGAATCTCTTTTTCACCATAAATTCCCATTTGCCTTGATACCACACGAATGCTCCCGTGTTGTCACGACAGTTATATCCTTTGTGCCATTTTCCACCACTCACATGGTTGTCGGCGACATTTGAGTGGCTGAATGACGGCAGACGTTGGCCCGTGAATGCTGCCTCGCAGCAGAAATCCACTCGGGAGTCGCTTGGGGTGGGCATATTTCCCAATGACAGGTCGATGGAAGTGAAATGGGGATAGTAAAATGTAAGATGTTCTGTCTGTATTATTTCTGTGCCCGACATCTTTAGGCAGGTTCCTAATGCTATTATCATGAGAACGACTTTGCTTATTCTCAATGTGCTCTTTTGCAAGATTTTCTCGTCATTCATTACCGTTTGTCTTTATCCGTTTTTCACAATATTTGTTGGCAAAATTACATAAAAAAAACAAGAATCACGAATAAATCTGCCTTATGACCGCATTTAATTGTCTTTTGTCACGAATCCAACTTGAGTTATGGGATGCTAAAGCAAAAGGCAATTATATAGGGCTTGACCTCGTGGCTTCACCTGCCGTAAGTTTCGCAAGTCCTCAACTTCTAGGTTCTGAGGTGAGATTTGCCCAAAAATGTCGTTATCCATACATATATCACCTTAAAACCTATAAGCGTAGCGACCTCAAAACCTCAAAACCAAA